>JBATWJ010000421.1:0-1626 GCA_049672545.1 Burkholderiaceae bacterium | reverse complement strand
GCCGCCGGCCATGCGCGCGACCGCGTCGCCGCCGTCGCGCAGGTTCCAGCTCTGGATCAGCGTGCCGGTACCGATCAGCGCCAGCGTGACCACGGTGTTGGTGGCGAAGAAGCCGCGCGGGTATTGGTGCGGGGCAGACAGCGGTTCGCCATTGGCCCAGATCCACAGCAGCGCCAGCGCCAGGTTGACGCAAATGACGATCAGGATCACCGCCAGCGCGAACAGCAGCACCAGCGTGCGGCTCTGGCGCCGCGCCTGTTCCTGCTGTCCGAAGAAATCCATGCGAGAGTGGCCGGCGCCTGTTCCAGCGCCGGCGCCGCGTCAGAAGCTGACCTTGACCGGCTGCCGCTCCTCCGGCGACTCGGTGGCTTCCAGCAGCTGGCCGGGAGTGAAGGCGAACATGCCGGCGATTACCGACGCCGGGAACATCTGCAGCGCGGTGTTGTATTCGGTGACGCCGTCGTTGTAGGCCTGGCGCGCGAAGGCGATGCGGTTTTCGGTGGAGGTCAGTTCCTCGGTCAGCTGCATCATGTTCTGGTTGGCCTTCAGGTCGGGATAGGCTTCCGACAGCGCGAACAGCCGCCCCAGGCTGGCCGACAGCGCGCCTTCGGCGGCCGCCATCTGCTGCACCGCGGCGGCGTCGGCCGGATTGCCGGCGGCGCGCGCATTGGCGCTGACCGCCTGGGTGCGGGCGGCGATCACCGCTTCCAGCGTTTCGCGCTCATGCTTGATGTAGCCGCGCGCGGTTTCGACCAGGTTCGGGATCAGGTCGTAGCGGCGCTTCAGCTGCACGTCGATCTGGGCGAATGCGTTCTTGAAGCGGTTGCGCAGGGTGACGAAGCGGTTGTAGGCGCCGACCGCCCAGAACACCGCCAGCAGCGCCAGCGCCACCAGAACGATCAGAGTCACCATGCCTGCCCTCCCCCCGAAAAAAAACCGCCAGACGGATCGTCTGGCGGCCTACGTTAGCCTACCCGCTGCGCAAACGCAAGATCGAGCGGCAGCACTAGTTCTGCGGCTGCTGCGGCTGCGTTTCCGGCGTCGCCGTCAACTGTTTCAGCTCGGCGTCGGTGATGTATTCGAACACCTTGACCACCTTCTGCACGCCGGATACGCCGGACGCGATCGCCGCCGCGCGCGCACCTTCGGCCTGGGTCACGCGCCCCATCAGGTAGACCACGCTGCGTTCGGTGACGACCTTGATCGAATTGGCGTAGATCACCTTGTCGTCGACGAAGGAGGCCTTGACCTTGCCGGTCAACAGCGAATCGTTGGAGCGCGCGGTGAAGCTGGAGACGCCGGCCACCGCCAGTTCGTTGACGATCGATTCGACGCCTTCGACTGCGGCCACCTCGCGTTCGGCGGCAGCCTTGGCCTGCGCATCGTGCACTTCGCCGGTCAGCAGTACCTTGCGGTTGAAGCTGGTGACGTTGATGTGGTTGCTGCCGGCGCCGGGCAGGCTGGCGAGCCGGTTGACGGCCTTCAGCACGATCGCCTTGTCCTCGGTCTGGGCGCCGAGCGTGCGGCGATCGGTCGCCGCCAGCGTTCCCATCACGACGCCGCCCACCGCCATCGTGAAGCAGCCGGCCAGCGTGGTGGCCAGCATCCCGCACAGTGCCGCCGCCG
>JBATWJ010000420.1:0-8874 GCA_049672545.1 Burkholderiaceae bacterium | reverse complement strand
GCCGTGGATCGCGCGGTAGGCGCGCTCGGCCTGGGCGATCTGGGCGTCCGACGGCCGGGTGCGCACCGACATATAGCCGACCGCGCGCCCCGCCTCCTTGATCGGCGTGACATTGGCCAGCACCCAGTAATAGCCGCCATGCTTGCGCCGGTTCTTGATGACGCCGGTCCAGGGCAGGCCGCTTTTCAGCGTCCGCCACAGATCGGCGAAGGCGGCGGCTGGCATGTCCGGATGGCGCACGATGTTCTGCGGCGCGCCCAGCACTTCCTTTTCCGTGAACTGGCTGGCCTCGATGAAGGCTTGGTTGACGTAGGTGATGTTGCCCTGGAGATCAGTTTTCGAAACGATCGACTGGTCGGGACCGAGCCGGTATTCGTCGGCAGTGACCGGCAAATTGACACGCATGCGGAGTTTCCGTTTGAAAGAAAGAAAGGGCGGCGCCTGCGCTATCATGTTGCCGCGAAGAAAGTGCCACACCATACAGGATTTGCCGCCGATTCGCCATACTGGAAGTAGGGGTTTAGCCGGCGCCAGACCGTTTGATTTTTCAGGACATTCATGCGACGACATTTCCGGATAAGACCCGTTGCCGTGCTGCTGCTGACGCTATGGCTGGCGGCCTGCGGCGGCGACCCCGGCAGTGGCCGACTGGCGCCGGATCAATTGACGCTCGAACAAAAGATCGGGCAAATGGTGATGATGGGCTTTGCCGGCACCCGGCCACACGATCCGGCGGTGCGGCAGGCGCTGCGCCAGATCGAACAGGGACGGCTGGGCGGCATCGCGTTCTACCGCTACAACATCGAGGGCCCGCAGCAGACGCGCGAGCTGAACGCCGCGTTCCAGCGCGCCAATCCGCTGTCCTTGCCGCTGCTGATCGCGCTCGACCAGGAAGGCGGACTGGTGCAGCGGCTGCGCGCCTCGAACGGCTTCGCCGATACGCCCTCGGCGGAAGAAGTGGCGGCAACGCAGACGCCGCAGCAGGCGTTCGCCACCTACCGGACGATGGCGGACATGATCCGTGCCGCCGGATTCACGCTGAACATGGGGCCGGTGGTCGACCTGCGCGGCGCGCCGGCGCCGGTGTCGCCGGTGATCGGGCAGTTGCGGCGCAGCTTTTCGGACGACCCGGCCACCGTGGTGCGCTATGCCGAAGCCTTCATCGATGCGCATCATGCCGCCGGCGTGCTGACGTCGGTCAAGCACTATCCCGGCCACGGCCTGGCAACGGCCGACAGCCACCGCGGCATGGTCGACATCACCGATACCTACCAGGCGCGCGAGCGGATCCCGTTCCGCGCGCTGATCGCGTCCGGCCGCGCCGACGCCATCATGGGCGCGCACCTGATCGACCGCCAGGTCGATGTCGACAACCCGGTCACGCTGTCGGCCCGCTACCTGCCGCAGCGGCTGCGCGGCGAGGACGGCTTCGACGGCGTGGTCGTCACCGACGATCTGTGCATGGGGGCGATCCTGCAGTACTACACGCTGGAACAGATCGTGGTCCGGGCGATCGACGCCGGCAACGACATCCTGGTGTTTTCCAACAACCCGGCGGCGGCGCAGGGAGTGCCGGATTTTCAGCCGCAATACGACATCGGCGAGCGCGTGATTGCGATCGTGCTGCGCGCGCTGGCCGACGGCCGCCTGCGCCAGGAGCAGATCGAGACCGCCTGGCGCCGCATCGTCGCGATGCGCGCGCGCCTGCCTGAGTCGCGGACTTGATGGGGGTATAGTGAAATTCCGACCGTCGCGCATGCGGGATTCGGGCGGATACCTAGGAGTATCCGATTTTTACCCAGGCTGTTGCGGCGGCCGGCCGAACAGGTGGGTATAGGTCGGATAGAACGAGCAATACATGACCACGGTCAGCGCGATCGACAGCGGCAGCAGGATCAGCACGGTGACGATCGCCTTTTCGAACAGCAACGCCGACACCAGGCTGACCATCACCGGCAGCAGCACGCCGAGCGCGATCCACGCCAGCCCGTAGACCAGGAAGGCGCGGCCCTGGCGCCAGACCGCGAAGAAGCTGAAGAAGATCGCCTTGCCGACGCTCATGTCTTGCCAGGCGATCAGCGGCGCCGCGTACCAGAACGCCATCGCTGCCGGCGTGTAGAAGAGCGCCGCCAGCAGCATCGCCAGCGTCAGGTTGGAATCGCGCACGGTGTCGGCATCCAGCGCTGCCTGACCGGACAGCGCTTGCCAGAACACGCCGCCGTCGGCCAGCGCCGACGCCATCACCGCCACCACCGCCGCCAGCAGGTAGATGGCGCCCAACATCAGCAGGCGGTTGCGCGCCGACGAGCGGAAGCCGGTCAACAGCAGGTTCGGGAATACCCGTTTGCCCTGTTCGATCTGCGCGCAGGCTTGCAGGAACCCGATCGAGAATATCGGCACCAGGAACAGCGGCAGCACCTGGCCCAACAGCGGCACCAGGCCGACCACCAGCATCGCGAACATGTAGGCCATGAACAGCGTCGACATTTCGGCCGGCTGCTTGCGAAACAGTGCGAAGCCTTCCTTGACCCAGAGCCAGCCGGTTGTTGCGGGGAGCTTTTCCATCGTGGGTGAACAATCGATCAGTAAAGGGCCGGCGCATGCGCGATGCGCTGGCGCAGGATGCGTTCGAAATGGCCGGGGTCGTGCGGCGTCAGCATTTCCGCTTCGCGCGGCAGGTAAAAATCATACAGCCGCGACAGCCAGAAGCGCAGCGCGCCGGCGCGCAGCATCGGCTGCCATGCTTCGCGCTCGTCGGCGGAGAACGGCCGCACCGCGTGATAGGCGGCCAGCATCGCCTGCAGGCGCGCCTCGTCGAGCGCGCCGCTGGCCAAGTCGATGCACCAGTCGTTGACGGTGACCGCAAGGTCGAACAGCCAGGTGTCGCAGCCGGCGAAATAGAAATCGAAGAAGCCGGTCAGGCGGTCGCCGTCGAACATCACGTTGTTGCGGAACAGGTCGGCATGCACCGGCCCGCGCGGCAGCCGATGATAGGCGGCGCTGCTGGCCAAGGCTTCCTGGAAATGGATTTCGGCGCGCAACAGGCGCTGGCGCTCCTCGTCCAGGAACGGCAGCACCGCCGGCAGCGTCTCGTGCCACCAGGCCAGGCCGCGCAGGTTCGGCTGCTGCAGCGGGAAATCCCGCGCCGCCAGATGCGCGCGCGCCAGCATCGCGCCGACCTGGGCGCAATGCGCGGCGTTTGGCTCGGTCAGGCAATGGCCTTCCAGCTTGCCGACGATCGCAGCCGGCTTGCCGTGCAGCCTGTGCAGGATCTCGCCGCGCCGGTTGGCGACCGGCGCCGGCACCAGCACGTCGCGCGCGGCCAGGTGGCGCATCAGCTCCAGGTAGAACGGCAGCTGCTCGAAGCTGAGCTTTTCGAAGATGGTGAGCACGTATTCGCCGCGCTCGGTGCTGAGGAAGAAATTGCTGTTTTCGATGCCGGAGGCGATGCCGCGGAGATCGAGTGCTTTCCCGAGCGGGAATTGGGTGATCCAGTCACTGAGGTCAGCCAGGCTGACCGGAGTAAATACTGCCATGGGCCAAGAAGGAAAAAACGGCGTCAGCCGGGAACGTCGGGATAGGCGGGCGCGGCGGCGCGCTTCATTTGGCCGGCGGCTGCGGCGTGTTGGGCGCCTGCTCCGGCTGCGTCTGGTTCTTTTGCGGCTTCATGTCGAATTCCAGCACCTGCCATTGCGAGCCGCGCATCGGCGAACTTTCGACGTCGCCCGGCAGCGCGCTGCCGGACTGCTCGTTCGGCTTCAGGTAATAGGTGCTGCCGCCGCTTTGCACCTTCACTTCGGTGACCTTGCCCTGCTTTTTGGTTTGCGTGATCGGTTCTTCACTCACGCCCGGCTTGCGGATCGTGATCTCCGGCGCCTCGCCTTCTTCCAGCTTCTGGGTCTGCGGCGGTGGCGGCGGTGCCTGATCGGCCGCCCGCGCCGCGGCCGTCAGCGACAGGAAACAGGCGGCGATGCACACGCTGACGAAGGACCGGAGGCTGAGGGTGTGCATGGTGGGCGGCTCGGAAAGAAAGGGCTGGAAAAAACCAACGCAAAACGCCTATGCGGCAGGATGGCTATTGTAGCAAACCGGCGTTGCCGGCGGCGCTACAGGAACACGCCGGTCTGGCGCTCGACGTCGGTCGGTTCGGCCGGCTCCTGGTAGAAATCGATGATCGCGTTCAGGATGTTGACCGGCTCGTCGATCACCTTGAACAGCTCCAGGTCGGCCGGCGCGATCATGCCGTTTCCGGCCAGCGCCTGCCGCATCCATTGCACCAGCCCGTTCCAGAACGAGGTGCCCACCAGGATCACCGGGATGCGGCGCGATTTTCCGGTCTGGATCAGCACCAGCACCTCGGTCAGTTCGTCCAGCGTGCCGTAGCCGCCTGGCAGCACGACATAGGCGTCGGCGTACTTGACGAACGCCACCTTGCGCGCGAAAAAATGGCGGAACGACAGCGAAATGTCCTGGAATGCATTGCTGGCCTGCTCGTGCGGCAGTTCGATGTTCAGCCCGACCGACGATGAAAGTCCTTCGTAGGCGCCGCGGTTGGCCGCTTCCATGATGCCGGGGCCGCCGCCGGAGATCACCGCGAAGCCGGCATCCGACAGCCGGCGCGCGATGTCGATCGCCAGCGCGTAGTACGGATCGCCCTCGTGCAGGCGGGCCGAGCCGAACATCGACACCGCCGGCCGCAGCTCCGACAGGCGCTCGGTGGTGTCGATAAACTCTGCCATAATCGTCAGCATATTCCACGATTCGCGCGCCTTCTTCGTCGTCGCGCGTTCCACATCGATCACCTGCCGCAGCCGCGGCACGTTCTTGCCATTGATTTCCATATGCAAAAAACCCTGTTGCTCGTTGACGGTTCCAGTTATCTGTACCGTGCCTTCCATGCGTTGCCCGACCTGCGCAGTCCGGACGGCGCGCCGACCGGCGCCATGTACGGCATCATTGCGATGCTGCGCCGCCTGCGGCAGGATTACGCAGCAGCATACATGGCCTGCGTCTTCGACGCTAAAGGCAAGACCTTCCGCGACGACCTCTATCCCGAGTACAAGGCGCAGCGCAAAGCGATGCCGGAAGACCTGGCGCGGCAGATCGAGCCGATCCTTGAGGCGGTGCGGGCGATGGGCTGGCCGATCCTGATGGTGGACGGCATCGAGGCCGACGACGTGATCGGCACGCTGGCGGTGCAGGCGACGGCGCAAGGGATGCAGACCGTGATCTCGACCGGCGACAAGGACCTGGCGCAGCTGGTCGACGACCATGTCACGCTGGTCAACACAATGAACAATGAAACGCTCGACCGCGCCGGCGTGGTCGCCAAGTTCGGCGTGCCGCCGGAGCGCATCGTCGACTACCTGACGCTGGTCGGCGACAGCGTCGACAACGTGCCGGGCGTGGCCAAGGTCGGGCCGAAGACGGCGGTCAAGTGGCTGACGCAATACGGCGACCTGGACGGCGTGGTCGCCCATGCCGACGCCATCGGCGGCGCGGTCGGCGCCAACCTGCGAGCGGCGCTCGACTGGATCCCGCAGGCCAAGGTGCTGGTCACGATCAAGACCGACTGCGACCTGTCGGCGCAGATGGAATCGATCGCCGCATCGCTGACGCATACGCCGGAAGACCGCGACGCGATGCTGGCGTTCTACCGGCGCCACGGCTTCAAGACCTGGCTGCGCGAACTGACCGCCGCCGTCGAAGCGGGTGTCGAGCAGCAGGGCGCGCCGACGGCCGAGACGGCGGCGCCGGAGCCGGTCGCCGCGCATTACGAGACGGTGCTGACCGAAGAGCAGCTGGAACAGTGGCTGCGCCGCATCGACGCCGCGCCGCTGACCGCGCTCGATACCGAAACCACGTCGCTGGATCCGATGGCGGCGCGGCTGGTCGGCCTCTCGCTGTCGTGCGAGCCGGGCGTGGCGGCCTACATTCCGCTGGCGCACCGCTACCCGGACGCGCCGCCGCAGCTGCCGCTGGAGAGGGTGCTGGCGCGCCTGAAGCCGTGGCTGGAAGACCCGGCCAAGCCGAAGCTCGGGCAAAACCTCAAATACGACAGCCACGTGCTGGCCAACCACGGCATCGCGCTGGCCGGCATCGCGCACGACACGCTGCTGCAGTCCTATGTGCTGGAGTCGCACAGGCGGCACGACATGGACAGCCTGGCGCTGCGCCACCTGAACCGCAAGACCACCACCTTCGAGGAAGTGTGCGGCAAGGGCGTCGGCCAGATCTGCTTCGACGCGGTCGAGATCGGCCGCGCCACCGAATATGCGGCGGAGGATGCCGACATCACGCTGCAGCTGCACCATGTGCTGTGGCCGCGGGTCGAGGCCAGCGACAAGCTGCGCCGCATCTACCAGCAGATCGAACTGCCGACCTCGGTGGTGCTGCAGAAGATGGAGCGCAACGGCGTCTTGATCGACGGCGCGCTGCTGGTCACGCAATCGGCCGAACTGGGCCGGCGCATGCTGGAGATCGAGCAGCAGGCGTATGAGCTGGCCGGGCAGCCGTTCAACCTGAATTCGCCGAAGCAGATCGGCGAGATCTTTTTCGGCAAGCTGCAGCTGCCGGTGTTGAAGAAGACGCCGTCCGGCACGCCGTCGACCGACGAGGAAGTGCTGCAGAAGCTGGCCCAGGATTATCCGCTGCCGAAGGTCCTGCTCGACTACCGGAGCCTGGCCAAGCTGAAGTCGACCTATACCGACAAGCTGCCGAAGATGGTCGACGCCCGCACCGGCCGCGTGCACACCAACTATGGCCAGGCGATCGCGGTCACCGGCCGGCTGGCCTCGAACGATCCGAACCTGCAGAACATCCCGATCCGCACCGCCGAGGGGCGCCGCATCCGCGAAGCCTTCATCGCGCCGGCGGGAAGCGTGATCGTATCGGCCGACTATTCGCAGATCGAACTGCGCATCATGGCGCACCTGTCGCAAGATCCGCAGATGCTGCGCGCCTTCGCCGACGGCGAGGACATCCACCGCGCCACCGCTGCCGAAATCTTCAGCGTGCCGCCGGACGGTGTCAGCAGCGAGCAGCGACGCTACGCCAAGGTGATCAACTTCGGCCTGATGTACGGCATGAGCGCGTTCGGCCTGGCCGGCAACCTCGGCATCGAGCGCGCGGCGGCCCAGATGTACATGGACAGGTATTTCCAGCGCTTCGCCGGCGTCAAGCAATTCATGGACATGATGCGCGCCCAGGCCAAGGAGCAGGGCTATGTCGAAACCGTGTTCGGCCGCCGCCTGTGGCTGCCGGAGATCAACTCGCCGAACGGTCCGCGCCGCCAGGCCGCCGAGCGCGCCGCGATCAACGCGCCGATGCAGGGCACCGCGGCCGATCTGATCAAGCTGGCGATGATCGCGGTGCAGGACTGGATCGAAGGCGAGCGGCTGCAGACCAAGATGGTGATGCAGGTGCACGACGAACTGGTGCTGGAAGTGCCGCAAGCGGAGCTGGAGCGGGTACGGACCGAGCTGCCGCGACTGATGGCCGGCGTGGCCGAACTGCGGGTGCCGCTGATCGCCGAAGTCGGTGTCGGCGCCAATTGGGACCGGGCCCACTGAGTCCGCGCGCACCCATGATCTGCATCCGATACGCGTCCGGCGCCAGCGCGTATTCTGAGAGGAATCGCGCGCCGCATTCCAGGAGCATTGCCATGACCCAGATCAGCGAAGAACTCGATGTACTGACCAGAACGCCGTTGTCCGACGGCATCGGCCGCCGCCGCTTCCTGCAGACCGCGCTCGGCACCGGCTTCGCCGCCGCCGTGCTGCCGGTGCAGGCGCAGCACGTGATCCACACCGACACTGCCGGCCTGACCGCCGGCCCGGTCACGCTGACGGTCGGCGGCCAGAGCGTGCCGGTGTACCGCGCGCAGCCGGCCGGCGGCAAGAACCTGCCGGTGATCCTGGTGGTGTCCGAAATCTTCGGCGTGCACGAGCACATCGCCGACGTCGCCCGCCGCTTCGCCAAGCAAGGCTATCTGGCGCTGGCGCCGGAACTGTTCGTGCGTCAGGGCGACGCCCACAACGCGCCGTCGATCCCGGACCTGATGAAGAACATCATCGCCAAGGTGCCGGATGCGCAGGTGATGGGCGACCTCGACGCCTGCGTCGCCTGGGCCGGCGAGAACGGCGGCGATACCGGCCGCCTCGGCATCACCGGCTTTTGCTGGGGCGGACGGATCGTCTGGATGTATTGCGCGCACAATCCGAAGGTCAAGGCCGGCGTCGCCTGGTACGGCCGCCTGGTCGGCGACAAGACCGCGCTGACGCCGCAGCATCCGATCGACATCGCGCCGACGCTGAAGACGCCGGTGCTTGGCCTGTACGGCGGCAAGGACAGCAGCATCCCGCAGTCCACCATCGAGCAGATGAAGCAGGCGCTGGCCAAGGCCGGCAACCCGTCCGAATTCGTCGTCTACCCGGATGCCGGCCACGCCTTCCACGCCGACTATCGCCCCAGCTATGTCGAAGCCGATGCCAAGGATGGCTGGCAGCGGGCGCTGGCGTGGTTCAAGGGGCACGGCGTGGCGTGATGCCGGCGGCCGGCCGGTTGCCGGCTCCGTCAGATACTCCCATCGATTGACCCTTGTCGCGGGCGTGAAGCGGGCGAAATATTGGCATACTCCCTCGCTTCTCCGCCAAGTTGCGAACGGTGCCGGTTCAAGACCAACTCCGTGTGCGCGGTCTTACGCTCGTACTGCCGTTTGCCGGCCAGTTTGTCGGCCATGTTGGGGCGGCAGCTTCAACCGGCCCGTTCCTGGCGAACCAGACTCTCAATCCGGCACGGCCTGCCCGCGTGCCGGGCACAGGCCCGGCAGCGAAGCCTGCGCCACCATGGCCGGCGCCAGGCGGCGTGTGATCC
>JBATWJ010000419.1:0-1563 GCA_049672545.1 Burkholderiaceae bacterium | reverse complement strand
GTGCAGCGCACGCCGCGCTCGTCCTGCGCGCAGGATTCGAACGCATGGCCGGCATGGACGCGGTCGGCACCGAGCCGCTCCTGTGCGGCCCGGTACAGCGCCATCTGCAGCTCACCGCGATGGATCGAGAACTGCGGCCAGTCGTAGCCGGCGGCGCGCCCGCGCGGCTCGCTCCAGATCGGCTGGCCGAACTTGTTGTAGTAGGACAGTGAAGAGGTTTCGATCGCCTGCGCGGCCAGCGTTTCCTGCAGCCCCAGTTCGGTCAGCTCGCGGACCGCATGCGGCAGCAGGTTGATGCCGACGCCGAGCGGACGCATCTGCTCGACCGCTTCATAGACGTCGACCTCGATGCCGCGCTGGTGCAGCATCAAGGCCAGGCTCAGGCCGCCGATGCCGGCGCCGGCGATTGCGATTTTCATGTCCTCTCCCCCAAGGGCCGCTTGCGTGCCGTGGCGGCGGACATATCCGCGCTGCCACGCAGCCTTGATTCTACGGCGAATAGTTATAATCTATAACAACTTTGGGGAAAAGGAAATGGCATCGGCGGGACGCCGCTGCCAGCCGCGGCGCCGGCAGCCGGACTACAGCGCTTCCAGGAAATGCTGGCGCAGCCTGTCGCGCAGTGGCGGCTCCATCATCGAGGCATGGGTGCCGCCGATATGGACCACCTTCAGCGACTTGCACAGCGCGCCCCAGCCATAGTCGAGCGGCGCGCCGCGCAGACGTTCGTCCGACAGGAACAGCGTCGCCGGCACGTCGAGCGGCTGCAGCTGCCAGCGCCGCAACGCGCCGAGCCGTAACTTGTCGTTCAGATGTTGACGGAAGGTGAATGAAAACGCCGACGGGCGCGCCGTCGCGACCTCGGCCATGGCGCCCAGCGACGCGAACCACTGCTGCTGCACGAACAAGGCCAGGAACATGCGCAAGGTGACGGCCGGAATCCGGCCCGGATCGGCCAGCAGCATCCGATAGCGCTCGCCGGCATTCGCCATATCCCAGCGGCGGCTGTCGAGCAGCCCGAGAAAGCTCACCTTGCATCCACTTTCGACCAGCCGGCGCGCGGCTTCGTAGGCGACGAAACCGCCGAACGAATAGCCGGCCAGCCGGTAGGTATCGTGCCCCGGCTCGGCGCAGATCTGCTCGACCACGGCATCCACGATGGCGGCGAAGCCGGCACCGGCATCCATCGTCTCGCGCCACTCGGGATAGTCGAGGGTGCGGAAATCGATGCTGTCACCGCAGCAGGCCCGGAAACGCGCCAGCAAGGGCTCGTCACCGGCCACGCCGGGCATCAGGAACACCGTCGGTGCGCCGGATACGGCCGGCGCGGTGCGCGCCCCACCCTGCGCCAAGTGCTGTTCGATGGCCGCCATCAGGCTGCCTGGCGTGGTGCCGTCGTTCAGCACATCGAGCGGGGGCAGCTTGCGGCCCAGCCGCTCCTCGATCTGGAACCAGAGCTGGATCGCCTTCAACGAATCGCCGCCGGTCTGGTCCCAACGCAGGTCGGCCTCCAGCGAACGCTGGCCCAGGATATTCGCCCACGCGCCGCGCACCGCCTCGCGC
>JBATWJ010000418.1:0-2293 GCA_049672545.1 Burkholderiaceae bacterium | reverse complement strand
GCCAAAGCACCGCGTGCTGCAGCAGCGGCCCGACTGCCGCGTAGGCGACGGTCAGCCACCACAGCCGGCGCGCGCTCAGATTGACCAACGACGCCTGCAGCCCGAACAACCGCTGCGCCATCAGGTACACCAGGTACGGCGCCGCCGCCGACACGCAGGCGGCCGACAGCGCGCGCGGCAGGTCGTCGGGAAAATAATAAAGAACGAATGCCAGCATGGACGCCAGCAGCACGCCCAACGCGCCGGCGCCGCCAAACAGCAGCGTGCACAGCAACCGCATTCCGGCCGGCAGGTAAATCCAGTGGATGCCGCGCGTGAATTCGGTGCCGGCGAACAGTAACTCGTTCATGATCAATGCCGCCAAAAATAGCAGCATCGACAGCGCCATCAGCTTCAGGTTGAGAGTGAGCGCCAACATGATCGTAAACTTCCCTCTCGAAAAACGTAACGGCACGCGACGAATGGCGCGTTGCGTGATAGATTACGCCCGCGCCCCATCCTGCGACCATGCCCGACCGATGAAAAGCACCAAACGCCCCGCCGACATCTACCTGCGTTTCCTGCAGTTGGCCGAGGCCTTGCGCGGAATGCCGTCGCTGCCGTCGCTCGACCCGCTGGAAGAACGCATCCTGGCGCTGGTCGCGCGTGCCAACCAGGAGCGGCAGCGGCTGTCGGTGCGCGACATGATGGCGCAGCAGGCGCTCGGCTCGCCGGCGACGCTGCACGGCCGCCTGAAATCGATGCGCGAAAAGGGCTGGATCATGCTGGCCGACACCGAAGACAGCCGCCGCAAGCAGATCGAACTGACGCAGGCCGCGCTACTGCACTTCGACAAGCTGTCGAAATGCCTGCTGCAGGCGGCCAGCGATCAATAGCGAACACCGCAGGTTTGCTCGCAGTCGGCTTCCCTTCCCTCCTCCACTATCCCTTCCGCCAGGTATTCAACCTATCTCATTTCAGCCAGTGCTCCGGCGAAGGTTTGAATTGCGATGGCGATCGCGTTTGTCTTGCCGTTGCTTTTGACGTTGACCTGCCCCCGCTTGGCCCTGTGTCCCTGGAGGGAGGAGGCATGGCCTTGCGAGGCCCTGCCGTTCCGCAGGCGCACGGCAGTGCCGCGCGCATTCCCTGCTACACCGCTGCCGCTGCTGCGGCGCCGAAATCAGATCAGAAATGAAACATGTCTGAGGTGAAGCAGGGGTTTCGCGGGGCATGCCCCGCGCCTGCGCAACGGTATCCGCTTGCACGCGGATACGCGCCCTGCAAGGGCAGCGAGTTGGTTTCATTTCCCGATTTTGGCGTTGCAGCAGCGGGAAGCCGAAGGCCAGCGTCTTGCGGTCGCTTTTCTTTGCTTACTTTCTTTGGCGAGACAAAGAAAGTAAGTGGCCGCCGGGCCCCCCCCCCGGCTAGTCACCATGAAGCAGCAACCGAATCAGTAAGCGCCAAAGCCAACGCTGCCAGGTTCCGGTATTCGTCGAAACGGCAACCGAATGCTTACCTCTCCCCCCGATAACACCCCTCCAAATGATCATCCACCATCCCGATCGCCTGCATATAGGCATAGACGATGGTCGGCCCGACGAACTTGAAGCCGCGTTTTGCCAGATCCTTCGACAGCCGCTGCGCCAGCGGCGTGGTGGCCGGCACCTCGGCCATGCTGCGCCAGCGGTTGCGGATCGGCACGCCGGCGACGTAGGCCCACAGGAACGGCGCCAGCCCGCCTTCATCATCGCGCAGCCGCAGATAGGCGCGCGCGTTGCTGATCACCGCGGCCACCTTCAGCCGGTTGCGCACGATGCCCGGATCGGCCAGCAGCGCCGCCACCTTGGCGTCGTCGTAGCGCGCGATCGCCTCCGCGTCCCAGCCGTCGAACGCCCGCCGGTAGTGAGCGCGCTTGTTCAGGATGGTCTCCCACGACAGGCCGGCCTGCGCGCCTTCCAGGTTCAGCATTTCGAACAGCCGGATCTCGTCGCGGCACGGCACGCCCCATTCATGGTCGTGGTAGTCGAGGTACAGCGGGTTGGCCGGATTGGCCCAGGCGCAGCGCAGCGGCGAAGTCATGGCAAAGGCGGACAAGGGTTCGGGGAAGGCGCACCCGCTCGTGCGCAGGATTTGTGCGTAAAATTGCGCCGCGGGCGCGCCGGCCCCAGTATAGTGCCGCCGCCCGCCTTTCCAAGCTCCCGACCGCCCTTTCGCCCCCTTCCTCCATGTCTGCCGCCCTTCCCGTTCCCGCGCGCGTTGCCGTCATCGGCGGTGGTCCGGCCGGCCTGATGGCGGCCGAGACGCTGGCAGCGGC
>JBATWJ010000417.1:0-1646 GCA_049672545.1 Burkholderiaceae bacterium | reverse complement strand
GTACGGCAGCCCGGCGCCGCCGGCGGCCGCCACGCGCACCATCGTGATCTTTCCGAATACCCGCTGGGTCAACGTCACCGGCGGCGAAATCATCCGCTTCATCGTCGGCGACCAAATTTTCACCTGGAACTTCAACGCATCGTCGGTGGTGAACAACTTCGACCTGAGGCAGGTGGCCCCGCCCGGCGTCTTCGACCATCCGGTGCAAGCCTATCTGGCGCCCGACCCGCGCTACATCGGCGGCGGTGGCGGCCACGGCCATGGCGGCGGCGCATTCCGGTAAAAGGCCGGAATGGGAACGGCCATGAAAAAAGGGTTAGCGTCTCCGCTAACCCTTTGATTCCTGGTGCTGATGGCCGGAATCGAACTGGCGACCTACTGATTACGAATCAGTTGCTCTACCGACTGAGCTACATCAGCGAAAGCGCGTATTCTAACAAAAATTTACGTCTTTTCGCCAGAGCGCCGCGCATTTTCGGCCAATCGGCACGATCGTGCGCCGACCGCGCGCTCATTCGGCGTGATAGCCCGTTACCCGCTCGACTTCCGACTTCGATCCGAGGAACACCGCCACCCGCTGGTGCAGCTTTTCCGGCTGGATGTCGAGGATGCGCTGGCGGCCGTTGGTGGCGGCGCCGCCGGCCTGTTCGACGATGAAGGCCATCGGGTTGGCTTCGTACATCAGGCGCAGCTTGCCCGGCTTGTCCGGCTCGCGGGCGTCGGCCGGGTACATGAAGATGCCGCCTCGATTGAGGATGCGGTGTACGTCGGCCACCATCGAGGCAATCCACCGCATGTTGAAATTCACGCCGCGCGGGCCGGTGGTGCCGGCCAGCAGTTCGTCGACGTAGCGCGTGACCGGCGGATACCAGTGGCGGGCGTTGGAGGCGTTGATCGCGAATTCGCGGGTTTCCACCGGAATCCGCATGTCGCGCTGGGTCAGCACCCAAGAACCCATCTCGCGGTCCAGCGTGAAGCAGTGCACGCCATGGCCGGTGGTCAACACCAGCACGGTCTGCGGGCCGTACACCGCATAGCCAGCCGCGACCTGCTTGCTGCCGGGCTGCAGGAAATCCTGTTCGGTCGGCGTCGTCATGCCATCCGGCGCCTTCAGCACCGAGAAGATGGTGCCGATCGACACGTTGACGTCGATGTTGGAGGAGCCGTCGAGCGGATCGAACAGCAGCATGTATTCGCCCTTCGGGTAGCGGTTCGGGATCGGATGGATGGTTTCCATCTCCTCCGACGCCATCGCCGCCAGGTGGCCGCCCCATTCATTGGCTTCGAGCAGAATTTCGTTGGAGATCACGTCCAGCTTCTTCTGCACTTCGCCCTGCACGTTTTCACTGCCGGCGCTGCCCAGCACTTCGCCCAGCGCGCCCTTGCCGACCGCATGGCTGATGGTCTTGCAGGCGCGCGCGACGACTTCGATCAACAGCCGCAGTTCGGCCGGGATGCTGTTGTGCAGACGTTGCTGTTCGATCAGGTGGCGGGTCAGACTGATGCGCTGGGTGTGAGATGTCATGGCTTCTTTCGGTAGCGGAAAAAATCGGTCAGTTGGCGAGGGACTTGCCGACCACTTCCTGCACGTCCTTCGACAGTTTGGGGGCGGCGGCGACCCGTTCCAGCGCGGCGCGCATCTGCGC
>JBATWJ010000416.1:0-3543 GCA_049672545.1 Burkholderiaceae bacterium | reverse complement strand
GCTTCGGCCGCTTCGGAAGCCGCTTCCGCTGCTGCCGACGCCGCCAAGGATGCCGCTGCCGCTGCACCCGCCGCTTCCAACTAAGCACAGTTTCAAAAGCAAAAAGCCGACCTTCGGGTCGGCTTTTTTTCGTTCCGGCTCCGCTGCGCGGCCGTTCAGGCGGCCAGCTGAATCCAGCCGAACCCCTCTTCCTGGCAGGCGATCCGCACTTCCGGCGGCTGCGCTCCGAGCGCATCCGCCAGTGCGGCGCGCGCCAGTTCCGGCAGATTGTTGTGCTTGCTGAGATGGGCGCCGATCACGGTCTTCAGCCGCGAACAGTCCAGCGCCGCCAGGATTTCCGCGCTGGTGTCGTTGGCCAGGTGACCGTAGGCACCGCCGATGCGCGCCTTCAGCGACGGTGGATAGCTGGAATCGGCCAGCATCCGGCGATCGTGGTTGCACTCCAGCATCAGCGCATCGCAGCCGCCCAGCGCGTCCAGCAAGTGCGGCGTCGACTGCCCGGCGTCGGTCAGCACACCGAGCCGCACGCGGCCGTCGCTGGCGACGTACTGGACCGGCTCGCGGGCGTCGTGCGGCACCGTGTAGGGGAAAAGTTCGAGGTCGCCGATCGCCAGCCGTTCGCCGTCGCGGCAGATATTCACGTCGACGCCGCCGCAATCGCGCAACACCGCCGAATAGGTGCCGAAGGTCAGCCACACCGGTACGCGATGGCGGCGTGCGAACTTGAAGACGCCGCCGACGTGGTCCTGGTGTTCGTGGGTGACGACGATCCCGACCAGATCAGCCGGCGCCACGCCCAGGCGGGCCAGCCGGCGCTCGGTTTCGCGCAGCGCGAAACCGCAATCGAGCATCACGGTGGTGCGGGTGGCGCCGGAAGCGGCGGAAATCAGCAAGGCGTTTCCGTCGCTTCCACTACCCAGGCTGGCGAACTTCAATGGCTGCTGGCGCGGCGGACGCGCCCTTTCACAGAGGCTGTTTTACTTGAGCTGGTCGTTGAGCAAGGCCAGGATCTTGTCGCCGGTCGACGATTTTTCCGGCTGGCCTTGGTCGTTCAGCACCGATACCCGGCTGCCCATGGTGGCGGCCTGCACCGCGACCCGGTAGCGCTGCGCCGATTTTTCCTTGTCCTTGCTGGAGCCGAACGAGAACCAGCGTGCCAGCAAGCCCTTGTCGTTCGACTTGGTCTTGGCGTCCTCACCCTGATCGACGTAGCGGACGAAGTACAGGCCCTGACTGCGGTCACGGTCGACCACGGTAAAGCCGACGCGGTCGAGCGCCAGCCCGACCCGGCGCCAGGCGCGGTCGAAGCTTTCGTCGACCTGGATGTAAGAGCCATCGCCACCATTGATCAGCTTGGCGCGCTGTTGCTGCAGCGGCGCATTGGCGACCTGCGCCTGCGCGCGCGCGTTTTCGGCGCCGAGCCGGGTCATCAGGCGCGCCAGGAATTCCGCTTCCAGTTCCGGATCGGCCGGGCGCGGAGTCCAGACCGTGGTTTCCTTATCCTGGCCGACCAGCACTTCCTGCGCGCCGCGATGGCTGATGTAAATCTCGGTGGTGCCGTCCGGCCCGCGCTCCAGGCGGGTGCGGAACTTGTCGCGCTCTCCGGTCGAATACAGCGAGTCGAGCGCCTTGCCGAGCGTGCTGCGGATGATGTCCTGCGGGATCTTGGCGCGGTTTTCAGCCCAGTCGGTTTCCATCACGCCGGTCTGCGGCGAATCGAGGCTGATCAAAAAGCCCAGGTCCTGCCAGAAATCCTTGAGCTCCGGCCACAGCGTTTCCGGCGACTGCTTGACCACCAGCCAGCGCTGGCTGCCGTCGCGCTCGATGCGCATGTCGGGCGTGCCCTTCGGTGCCACCGCCGCAGTGTTGCTGTTGCGCGCGCCCTGCTGCAGGTTGAAGCCGGAAGCGGTGGCGGTGCCGCGGTTGGCTTCCGGGATCGCATAGCGGTTTTCGCGCTGCAGCTGGGTCAGGTCGGGCGGCACTTCGAGCGTCGGCGCCTTGCCGGCGCTCTTGTAGTCGATCCGTCCCGGCTCCATCAGGGAATTCAATGAACCGCATCCGGCCAGCCCAAGCAGCGCGAGCGCGCAAAACAATCCACGAGAGGTGACGCTGTGAGCCATATGAAGGTTCTTCCGGATAATCAAGTCGATACTGGATGGGAACGCCGCACGCTGCGGCGACCAAAGCGGCGCCTATTGTAATACACCCGATTCGCGCAAGGCCGTCCGCACGGTTTCGTGGTAAGCGGCATCCATCGGCACCAGCGGCAAGCGGATACCGGGCGGAATCAGGCCCATTTCGGTCAGCGCCCACTTGACCGGCAGCGGGTTCGGCTCGACGAACAGGGTGGTATGCAGCGGCAGCATGCGGTTGTTCAGCGCGATCGCTTCGGACACGTTGCCGCTCATCGCGGCATTGCACAGCGCATGCATCGTGCGCGGCGCGACGTTGGCGGTGACCGAGATGTTGCCGCGCGCGCCGCACAGCATCAGCGCCATCGCGGTGACGTCGTCGCCGGAATAGACGGCGAACGAATTCGGGATGCGCCGCAGCAGGTCGGTGCCGCGGCCGATATTGCCGGTGGCATCCTTGACGCCGATGATGCCGGGCAGCTGTGCCAACCGCAGGATGGTGTCGTTGCTCATGTCGGCCACGGTGCGACCCGGCACGTTGTACAGGATCACCGGCAGGTCGACCGCTTCCGCGATCGTCTTGAAATGCTGATACATCCCCTCCTGGGTCGGCCGATTGTAGTACGGCACCACCTGCAGCGAGGCGTCGGCGCCGACCGCCTTCGCATGGCGGGTCAGTTCGATCGCCTCGGCGGTGGAATTGCCGCCGGTGCCGGCGATCACCGGGATCCGCTTGGCGGCATGCTCGACCGCTACCTTGACCAGTTCGCAATGCTCCTCGACCGAGACGGTCGGCGATTCGCCGGTGGTGCCGACGATCACGATGCCGTCGGTGCCTTCCGCGACATGCCAGTCGATCAGCTTGCGCAGGCCGGGAAAATCGATGCTGCCGTCCGCCTGCATGGGGGTGACGATGGCGACTATGCTGCCCTGGATCATGATGATGGCGCGAAGAATGTAAAGAAAGAATTGTAGCGGAAGGTCCGTGCCCGTGGGGCAACTGGCGCCGTAGCGAGCGTCAAATTCCGGCCTTCGGCAGGGCCGGCAGAACCGCCTCCGGACCGTCGTCGACGCGCTGCGCGCAGATGCGCTGGAGCACCGCCGGCTGCGGCGCGTCAACCTGGCCCTGCTCGAAGGCCAGTACCCGCAGCGCCGCCGGCACGGCGCTGCATGCCAGTTCCAGCAGTTCGTCGGGCCGCAGCAGAAAATCCGGGTTCGACGGCTTGCCGAAGCGTTCGTTGCCGCGTGCAAAGGTTTCGTAGATCAGCACCCCGCCCGGCGCCAGGCTCGCCACCAGCGCCGGCAGCAGCGGCCGGTGCAGATAGTTGGTGACCACGATGCCGGCGTAGCGGCCCGGCTGCAGTGGCCAGTCGGGACCGGGCGGCGCGCCGCCTTCCAGATCGAGCTGCAG
>JBATWJ010000415.1:0-3428 GCA_049672545.1 Burkholderiaceae bacterium | reverse complement strand
GCCAAAGGGTGGCGCCAGGCGCGCGGACCGGCGCAAGCCGGGCTGAGGCTGCGACGCCGTTTTCAGGCGGCAAGCCCCTGCTGCGGTCGGCGCCGGTAGCGGCGCTGCAACGGCTGCGGCGCGATCCTGCGTTTCTGGCGGTTTTCTTGGTAAAATCAAACACTTAACCCACCAATGAAGGCCGATATGCTGTACCCAGAACTGTTTAAATCCCTGGAGCAGGTGCGCTGGAACATGGAAAAGGACATTCCATGGGATCAGTTCGATGCTTCCAAGCTGACCGACGAGCAGGCACAGACCATTCGCATGAACGCGATCACCGAATGGTCGGCTTTGCCGGCAACCGAGATGTTCCTGCGCGACAACCGCGACGACAGCGACTTCTGCGCGTTCATGTCGGTCTGGTTCTTCGAAGAGCAGAAGCATTCGCTGGTGCTGATGGAATATCTGCGTCGCTTCCGTCCGGAACTGGTGCCGACCGAGGCCGAGCTGGACAACGTCCGCTTCGAATTCGATCCGGCGCCGCGGCTGGAAACGCTGATGCTGCACTTCTGCGGCGAAATCCGCCTGAACCACTGGTACCGCTGCGCCGCCGACTGGCACACCGAGCCGGTCATCAAGCAGATCTACAAAGTCATCAGCCAGGACGAGGCGCGCCATGGCGGCGCCTATCTGCGCTACATGAAGAAGGCACTCAATGAAGTCGGCGACAGCGCGCGCGCCGCATTCGCCAAGATCGGCGTACTGATGGCGTCGGCGCGGCGCACCGAAAAGCCGCTGCATCCGACCAACCTGCACGTCAACCAGAAGCTGTTTCCGAACGACACCGTACAGTCGCGCCTGCCCGATCCGCAATGGCTGGAAGCCTGGCTCGACCACCAGATCAAGTTCGACGGCGAATGGGAAAAGAAGGTGGTCGACCGCATCCTGCACAACACGTCGCTGTTGTTCGAGCGCAGCATCGAAACGGTGCAGGAACTGAATCGCTACCGCAAGGAAATCACCGCCCGCCTGGCGCTGCAGGCAGCCTGAGCCGACACCGTATAATCGAAAGCCGCAAGACATCCTTGCGGCTTTTTTTCTTTCCGCCATGCCTTCCTTCGAACAGAAAATCTGCGAGCGCGCCAGCCTCGCCGCGCGTATTGCCGCGCTGCCGCAGCCGGTGGTGCTGACCAACGGCGTCTTCGACCTGCTGCACCGCGGCCACGTCACCTATCTGGCGCAGGCGCGCGCGCTGGGCGGCTCGCTGGTGGTGGCGGTCAATACCGACGCTTCGGTCAAACGACTCGGCAAGGGCGACGACCGGCCGCTGAACAGCTGTGCCGACCGCATGGCGGTGCTGGCGGCGCTGGCCGCGGTCGACCTGGTGGTGCCGTTCGACGAAGACAATGCGCTGCAGGTGGTGCTGGAGGCGCGCCCGGAGATCTACGTCAAGGGCGGCGACTACGACATGACGGCGATTCCCGAAGGGCAGGCGGTGCTGGCTTACGGCGGCCGGGTCGAGGCGATCGCCTTCGAGCACGACCGCTCGACCACCCGGCTGCTGCAAAAGGCGCGCACCCACGGCGCTGCGGCAGGCGCGGGAGTATAGGGAAAATTCGACCGGAGGACGCCCGGTATAGCGGGTCTACTCGCGGAGTATGTGCGTCGACCGGAACATCCGCGCCGGCCGGCACGATCCAGGCGGAGAAAGGACACCCGATGAAACATGCCTTGCTGGTCGAAGTCACGCGCGGCAACGACGTCGAATGCACTCACTTCGGTTCGGTCGCGGTGGTCGATACCTCCGGCCGGCTGCTGTACCGCGCGGGCGATCCGGATTTCCTCACCTTCACCCGCTCCACCATCAAGCCGTTCCAGGCCGCGCCGTTCATGCGCGCCGGCGGCCCGGAGCGCTTCGGTTACGGCGAGGCCGACCTCGCGCTGCTGTGCGCCAGCCATTCCGGCGAGGCGATGCATACCGAGCGCGTGCAGAACATGCTGCACAAGGCCGGCTGCGACGAGCACCACCTGCGCTGCGGCTGTCACATTCCGATGCGCTACGCTGCCGGCGCCCGCGTGCCGGCCGACGCACACTTCAACCAGCTGCACAACAATTGCAGCGGCAAGCATGCCGGCTTCCTCGCGTATTGCGTGCAGCACGGACAGCCGCTGGACAGCTATCTCGATCCCGCGCATCCGCTGCAGCAGGAAGTGCGGCGCGCGGTCGCCCATTTCGCCGGCATGGCCGAAGGCGAGCTGAGGATGGGCACCGACGGCTGCTCGGCGCCGAACTATGCGCTGCCGCTGTCGCGGCTGGCGCTGGCCTACGCACGGCTGGCGCAGGGACAGTCGGATGACGAATACGGCGACGCGCTCGGCCGGCTGTATGGTGCGATGACCGCGCATCCCGAACTGGTGTCCGGCACCGGCCGCAACGACCTCGCCTTCATGCAGACTGCGCCCGGCGACTGGGTCGCCAAGATCGGCGCCGACGGCGTCCAGGTGATCGGCGTGCGCTCGGCCGGCCTCGGCATCGCGATCAAGGTCGCCGACGGCAACATGCGCGCGCTGTACACGGCGGCGGTGGCGGTGCTGCAGCAGCTCGGTCTGGTCGCCGATGCGGCCGCTTCGCCGCTGGCGCCGTGGCTGCGGCCGCGGCTCGATAACTTCATGGGACTGCACACCGGCGAAGTGCGCGCGGTGCTGCGGCTGGAAAAGGCCTGAGAAGAAAGCCGGAGAAACGCTTCGGCCGGCGGGCGCCGCCGCGCCCGCCATCCGGCTCGATGCGTCAATGCTGGTGCTGGCCGTGCCCCGCCATCGGCGCCTTGCCGGCGTCCTGCACCACCACCGATACGTCCACCTTGCCAGCCTTCTCGAAGGTCAGTGTCAGCGGCAGCTTGTCGCCGGCCTTCAGCGGCTGCTGCAGGCCGAGCAGCATCACGTGGTAGCCGTCGCCCGGCTTCATGGTGACGGTCGCCGCCGGCGCCAGCTCGATACCATCCACCTGCCGCATCTTCATCACGTTGCCGTCCATCGACATCGTGTGGATTTCGGTCTTCTTGGCGACCGGCGTGGCGGCCTCGACCAGCTTGTCGGCGCTCTTGCCGCGGTTTTCCAGCGCCATGTAGACCGCGCCCGACGGCTGGCCCGGCATGGTGGCGCGCGCGTATGGATGGCCGATGCGAATGTCGCCGGCTTGGTAGTCGTGGGCGGCGGCGGAGAAGGCGCTGGCAGCCAAGGCCAGCGCGGAAATCAGGGTGCGCAATTGCATGATGATCCTTGTCATGTGAAATGAACGAGGGCCGGCGCGCCAGCGGGCGGCCGAGCCGGGAAACCGTGATGTGCCGGTCGATGCCGGCGGCGTCAGGCGCGCGGCGGCGCGCGCGGCAGCGGCTGATGGAACAGGGAAGTCGCGGCGATCGGCGGTGGCACAGACGGTGTCGCCG
>JBATWJ010000414.1:0-4747 GCA_049672545.1 Burkholderiaceae bacterium | reverse complement strand
CGGCGGCTGTGGGCCCATATGCCTGCACGGCATGAGCTGCGTACAAATACGTAGTAAGTTAAAAGAAACGCTCTGATAAACTTGTCAGTTTCCCGTAAGCCATAACCTGGAAGGCCGCTAGCATGGATTCCCCTCTCGATCAAAAAGAAGAACTCCGGTTGAAATTGCGTCAAGCTGCGCTCGAATACCACGAGTTTCCGGCTCCGGGGAAAATCAGCGTGACGCCGACCAAGCAGCTGATCAACCAGCACGACCTGGCGCTGGCCTACAGCCCGGGCGTGGCGGTCGCCTGCGAGGAAATCGCCGCCGATCCGGCCAACAGCTACCGCTACACCGCGCGCGGCAACCTGGTGGGAGTGATCACCAACGGTACCGCCGTGCTGGGCCTGGGCCACATCGGGCCGCTGGCGGCCAAGCCGGTGATGGAAGGCAAGGGCGTGCTGTTCAAGAAATTCGCCGCGATCGACGTCTTCGACATCGAAGTCAACGAGCTCGACCCGGACAAGCTGGTCGACATCATTGCCGCGCTGGAGCCGACCTTCGGCGGCATCAACCTGGAAGACATCAAGGCGCCGGAATGCTTCTATATCGAGCGCAAGCTGCGCGAGCGGATGAAGATCCCGGTCTTCCATGACGACCAGCACGGCACCGCGATCATCGTCGGCGCCGCGATCCTGAACGGCCTGAAGGTGGTCGGCAAGGACATCAAACACTGCAAGCTGGTGGTGTCGGGCGCCGGCGCGGCGGCGCTGGCCTGCCTCGGCCTGATCGTCGACCTCGGCTTCCCGATCGAAAACATCACCGTCACCGACCTGGCCGGCGTGGTCTACAAGGGCCGGGTCGAGCTGATGGACCCGGAGAAGGAACGCTTCGCGCAGGAAACCGAGGCCCGCACGCTGGCCGAGGTGATTCCCGGCGCCGACATCTTCCTCGGCCTGTCGGCCGGCGGCGTGCTGAAGCCCGAGATGGTCCAGGCGATGGCCGACCGCCCGCTGATCCTGGCACTGGCCAATCCGACGCCGGAAATCCTGCCGGAAGAAGTGAAGGCGGCGCGCAATGACGCCGTGATGGCGACCGGCCGCTCGGATTATCCGAACCAGGTCAACAACGTCCTGTGCTTCCCGTACATCTTCCGCGGCGCGCTCGACTGCGGCGCCACCACCATCACGCGCGAAATGGAAATCGCCGTGGTGCACGCGATCGCCGAACTGGCGCAGGCCGAGCAGTCGGACATCGTCGCCACTACCTACGGCATCGACAACCTCGCGTTCGGCCCCGAATACCTGATCCCGAAGCCGTTCGACCCGCGCCTGATGATGAAGGTGGCGCCGGCGGTGGCCAGGGCGGCGCAGGAGTCCGGCGTCGCCAGCCGCCCGATCGAGGACCTGGCGGCGTATGAGGAAAAGCTGCAGCAGTTCGTCTACCACAGCGGCACCTTCATGCGGCCGATGTTCCAGATCGCCAAGAAGGCGCCGGCGGCGAAAAAGCGCATCGTCTTCGCCGAAGGAGAGGAGGAACGCATCCTGCGCGCGGTGCAGGTGGTGGTCGACGAACGGCTGGCCAAGCCGATCCTGGTCGGCCGCCCGCAGGTGCTGGAGCAGCGCATCGCCCGTTTCGGCCTGCGGCTGAAGATGGACGTCGATTTCGAGGTCATCAATCCGGATTACGACGAGCGCTACCGCGACTACTGGCAGACCTATTTCCAGATGACCAAGCGCAAGGGCGTCACCGAGCAGTACGCGAAGCTGGAAATGCGGCGCCGGCTGACGCTGATCGGTGCGATGGCGATCCACAAGGGCGACGCCGACGGCATGATCTGCGGCACCTTCGGCACCACGTCGCTGCACCTGCACTACATCGACCAGGTGCTCGGCAAGCGCCCGGGCGTCAACGTCTACGCGGCGATGAACGGCCTGATCCTGCCGAACCGGCAGGTGGTGCTGGTCGACACCCACGTCAATGAAAACCCGGATGCCGAGCAACTGGCCGAGATCACGATGATGGCGGCCGAGGAAATGCGCCGCTTCGGCCTGCTGCCGCGCGCGGCGCTGTTGTCGCACTCGAACTTCGGCTCCAGCAACAGCGCGTCGGCGCAAAAGATGCGCGCCGCGCTGGCCATCCTGCGCGAGCGCGCGCCGGAACTGGAAGTCGACGGCGAGATGCACGGCGACACCGCGCTCGACGCCAAGCTGCTGAAACACTTCATGGCCGATACGCCGCTGACCGACGCGCCGAACCTGCTGGTGCTGCCGAACATCGACGCCGCCAACATTTCGTACAACCTGCTGAAGGTCACGTCCGGCCATGGCGTCGCGATCGGCCCGATATTGCTCGGCTGCGCCAAGCCGGTGCACATCCTGACGCCGTCGGCGACGGTGCGCCGCATCGTCAACATGGCGGCGCTGTGCGTGGTGGATGCGGTGTCGGAGCGCTAGGGTTTTCGGCGAAACGGCCGGAGGAAAAATGAAGCCGCCCGCTTCCGTGCAGGGAGCGGGCGGTTTTTTATTTGCGTCCGCGGTTTGCATCTGGTGAACGCAGTGAAGCCGGCGCGTCCGACAAATGGAGTGAAACCGGGGTCAGAGATTTTTTTCGCGGCTTCATCGTGAAAATTTCTCTGACCCCGCTTTCACGGCTTGCGGAGTACGAGCGGCAAAATTCGCATTTGCGACGTTTCCACGCGCTGGTCCGTGAAAGCAGGGTCAGTGTAATTTTCGCGAAAGGCCGCGAAAAAAAACACTGACCCTGGTTTCACTCCGCCGTCGCCGAGCGCCTAGGGAAAGCAGAGCTATAAGGGAGTATGTATCAAATTCTCCCTGTCCCCGCCCGCCATATAATCTTCTATCAGGGAGTATCTTCTCCGCTCTGCAGCTCCGACCCCGCCTCCAGATAGCGCGCCGGCACCAGCCCGGTCTGCACCAGCGGCGCGGCGCCGGCGCAGTGGCCGGGCTGGTCGTCGAAGAACATGTGCGGCTTGAACGCGGCCAGCACGTCGGACTTGGCGACGCCGCCCATGAAGAAGGTTTCGTCGATCGTCACGTCCCAGGCGCGCAGCGTGCGGATCACGCGCTCGTGCGCCGGCGACGAGCGGGCGGTGACCAGCGCGGTACGGATCGGCGGCGCGTCGCCCTCCGCCGCGCGGAAATTGTTCTGGATGAAGGCCAGCGCCTTCAACAGCCGCGCGAACGGGCCGGCCGGCAGCGGCTTGCCGGCGTTTTCGCGCTCGTGGCGCTCGAAGGCTTCGATCCCCTGGGCCTGGTAGATGCGCTCCGATTCGTCGGAAAAGATCACGGCGTCGCCGTCGAAGGCGATGCGGATCTGGTCGAGTTCAGCCAGCGCGTTGGCCGGCTTCTGGTACAACAGCGCCGCCGCCACGCCGGAGGCGACCGCCGCCTGCACATCGTCTTCGTGCAGCGACAGGAACAGGCTGACGTTGAATGCCTGCAGATACGGCGCCAGCGAGGCGCCGCCGGACAGCACCGCGCGCGTGATGTCGAGCCCGTAGTGCGTGATCGAATTGAAGATGCGCAGCGAGGTCTCGGACGAATTGCGCGACATGATGACCACCTCGACCAGCCGCTGGTCGGCGGTCAGCCGGTTTAGCTTCAGCAGCGCCCGCACCAGCGCGAAGCCGGCGCCCGGCTTCAGGATTTCGGCTTCATGGTCGAGCTGATGCTGGCGGTAGGCGTCCAGGCCGCGGTTGCGGAAGATCGCTTCCTCCGCCTCCAGGTCGAACAGCGCGCGCGAAGAGATCCCGACCACCAGCAGCTTGTCGAGCGAGTAGGGCATGGTCAGCGGTTTTCCCGCGGCGCGCGGAAGGATGCATATACTCCCAGAGCGTGTTCCTTGCGCCGGGCGTCAATAAAGAGAAAAATCGGCATACTCCTGGACTTTTAGTTTCGGTCATCTGCGCCAAAGGTTCGCCGGACGGCCGCCCATGGACAGACTGCTGCCGGCATTTTCCCTTAATCCCGCGCCCGGTGTCCCGCGGCATCCAGCCCGATGCGCAGCGCTAACGACCGCCTGCGCCCGCCGCCGCGCCGTCCAGCCACTGCTGCAAGTCCGCCGCCTGCGGCCGGCCGGTGATCAGGCGCGGTGCGCCTTGCGCGCCGAACAACGCGACGTACGGCGTGATGCCGCGCCATTTCGGATTGATCTGGTATTGCAGCGGCGCCGCTTCGCCGGCAAACGCGAACAGGCGGTCGGCCTTTTTGTAGTGCGGATCGCGCAGGATGTCCGGCTTGCCTTCGCCGTCCATCACCACCACCAGCAGCGGCACGCGCGGCTGGCGTGCGTGCAATGCCTGCGCCATCTGTTCGACCGCGTCCGGGCAATAGGCGCAGTCGGTGGTGGTGAAGATCACCGCGGCCGGACGCGGCAGTTCGCGCTGCAGCCGGCTCCAACTGTCGGCGCCGAAGGGCTCGATGCGCGCCGGCGCCGCCTGCGCCGATGGCATCGCGTACACGCCGGCTGCCAGCGTCAACGCCAGCGGCAGTACCGGCAGCGCAGACAGTACCCGCCGGCGCATTCCATCAAAGCGGCTGGACATGGATTTCTCCTTGCGTATTCCAGAGCACGAACCATTGCACGCCGGCGGGCGTGCGCCTTTGCAGCAGCAGCGGGTTGTCGGCCGGTGCGGTCGTCTGCGCCAGTTCCTTCAGCGCGAAGCGGGCGCCGCCGTCGTCCGACACCCAGGCACGCAGGTGCGTGGCGCGGCCGTCGAAGCTGCGCCAGACGATCGCTACCCGGC
>JBATWJ010000413.1:0-2203 GCA_049672545.1 Burkholderiaceae bacterium | reverse complement strand
AGACGGTGCCGGTGCGCTTCACGCCGGCCGGCGAGCGGCTGCTGCGGCTGGCCGACGCCGCGCTGCCGCAGGTTGAGGAAGCCGAGCGCGACCTGGTGCGCCTGCAGCAGGGCACCGCCGGCCAGTTGCGCATCGCGGTCGAGTGCCACACCTGCTTCGACTGGCTGATGCCGGCGATGGACGCGTTCCGCCGGCGCTGGCCGGAAGTCGAGCTGGACATCGTGTCCGGCTTCCAGTCCGATCCGGTCGGGCTGCTGCACGAGCACCGCGCCGACGTCGCGATCGTTTCCGACGTCGACGCCGACGAGCCGGTCGACTACCACCCGCTGTTCCGCTTCGAGATCGTCGCGCTGGTGGCGCACGAGCACCCGCTGGCAGCACGGGAGTTCCTCGAGGCCGGGGATTTCGCCGGCGACACGCTGATCACCTACCCGGTGCCGGACGACATGCTGGACGTGGTGCGGCAGGTGCTGAAGCCGGCCGGCGTGGCGCCGCAGGCGCGCCGCACCACCGAGCTGACGGTGGCGATGCTGCAGCTGGTCGCCAGCCGGCGCGGCATCGCCACGCTGCCGGTGTGGGCGGCGCAGAACTACCTCGACCGCGACTACGTGCTGGCGCGCCGCATCACCGGCGACGGCCTGACCGGTCGCCTGTATGCAGCCTGCCTGCCGCAGTTGTCGCCGAAGCCGTATCTGGCCGACTTCGTCGCCAGCACGCGCGAGAGCTGCTATCTGACGCTGCCGAATGTGGAATTGCTGTAGGGCGCGGAGAGCCGTCCCCTTCTCCGCCGGCCATTAGCATGGCCGGGTCTGTCAAAGGCGGTGCGACGTAACTAAGCGGTTTGTCGTTCCCGCGCAGGCGGGAACGCATGCGTTCCCCCCAGTGGCGTTTCACCCGTACTGACTGGGTAGCACGTGTCTGACCTTCGCACGTCGCTGGTTTCCCGTCTAAGACCGCGGGAACGACAGATAAAACAGCGCTGGGGCATGGCAGCATATAGCAGGGAGTATGATGCCAAAATCCCCACTACACGCCCATCATAGCATGACAATATGGGGAGTATATTGTCGTGCCAGCCACAAAGCGGCTGCTACGCCGGCTCCGCCCGATACCTGTCGCGCAACTGCTTGCGATTGAGCTTGCCGACCGCGGTCTTCGGAATCTCGGCCACGAACAGCACCCGCTGCGGCTTCTTGTACGATGCCAGCTGGCCCGCCACGTGCGCGATCAGTTCCGCCTCGTCCGCCTGCTGGCCGGGGCGCAGCACCACCACCGCGGTCACCATCTCGACCCACTTGTCGTGCGGCAGGCCGATCACCGCGCATTCGCGCACCGCCGGATGGGTCATCAGCGCATTCTCGACTTCGCGCGGATAGACGTTGTAGCCGCCGCTGATGATCATGTCGGAGGTGCGGTCCTTCAGGAACAGGAAACCGTTGGCGTCGAACACGCCGACGTCGCGCGTATGCACCCAGCCGTCGGCGCCGAAGGTGCCGGCGGTCTGTTCGCTGGCGTTGTGATAGCCGGCCACCGCCGACGGCGCGCGCACCACGATTTCGCCCGGCGTGCCGGCCGGCACCGTGTTGCCGGCCTCGTCGACCAGCTTCATTTCGACGTCCAGCGCCGGCTGGCCGCAGGCGTCCAGCAATTCGTCATGGTGGTCCTCCGGCCGCAGCACCGCCAGGCACAGCGGCACCTCGGTCTGGCCGTAGTACTGCCAGAAGCGGTGCCGGCCCCACAGTTCCATGCCGCGCTTGATGATCGGGCGCGGCATCGGCGACGCGCCGTAGATCACGTGGGTCAGCGACGACACGTCGGTGGCAGCCACCTCCGGATGCTCGAACAGCATCTGCATCATGGTCGGCACCAGGTTGATCGCGCTGATCTTTTCGGCGGCGATGGTCTGCAGGAAGCGCCCCGGCTCGAAGCCCGGCAGGATCACGGTGCGCCCGCCCCTCAGCCAGAACGGCAGCACGAACACGCCGCTGGCGTGGATCAGCGACGCCGCGTGCAGCATCGCGTCGTCGGCGGTGGCCGGCAGCAGGTTCAGCAGCACGTTGCGGCAGATCGCCGCGTACGACGCCTGCGTGTGCTGCGCCGCCTTCAGCGTGCCGGTGGTGCCGGAGGTGTACAGCGTCAGCACCACGTCGTCCGGCCGCACCTCGATTGCCGGCCACTCGGCCGGCTGCGCACCGGCGTCGGC
>JBATWJ010000412.1:0-5909 GCA_049672545.1 Burkholderiaceae bacterium | reverse complement strand
CGGCCTGCTGCTGGCGGTGCTGGTGCTGCTGTTTTCCGCCAAGGGCCGGCTGCTGCAGGCGCGGCCGCGGCGGGCGCTGCTGGCGCTGTCGCTACTGGGCCACGTGTGCGCCGACATCGTGCATTCGAACTTCATGGTGGCCGGCATCGTGTTCCGGGCGCGCCGCCGGCCGCCGAATTCGCAGCTGATGCAGATCCCACTCGAGTTGCGCGACCCGCACGGGCTGGCGATGCTGGCCTGCATCATCACCGCCACGCCGGGCACGGTCTGGGCCGGGCTGTCGGCCGACGGCGCGGTATTGACGCTGCACGTGCTGGATCTGCACGATGAACAGGCGTGGATACGCACCATCAAGGAACGCTACGAACAGCCACTGAAGGAGATCTTCGAATGAACGCGATACTCGGTTGGGCCGTCGACTTCGCGCTGGCGGCATTTGCGCTTGGCATGCTGTGCGCCACCGTCCGCCTGCTGCGCGGGCCGGCCGCGCACGACCGCGTGCTGGCGCTCGACACGCTGTACGTCAACGGCATGCTGGTGGTGCTGACGCTGGGCATCCGCTTCGGTTCGCGCGTGTATTTCGACATCGCGCTGCTGATGGCGCTGATCGGCTTCGTCGGCTCGGCGGCGATGGCGAAGTTCCTGCTGCGCGGTGAGGTGATGGAGCCATGAGTCCGTCCGAGATCCCGCTGTGGGCGGCGCTGCCGGCGGCACTGCTGCTGGTCGCCGGCGGCCTGCTGGCGCTGATCGGTTCCGTCGGGTTGCTGCGGCTGCCGACCTTCCAGGCGCGCATGCATGCGCCGACCATGGGAAATACCCTGGGCCTGGCCTGCGTGCTGGTGGCGTCGCTGCTGGTGGCGTCGGCGATTGCCGGACGGCTGGTGTTGCAGGAACTGTTGATCGCGCTGTTCGTGGTGCTGACCTCGCCGGTCACGGCGCTCTTGCTGATGCAGGCGGCGCAGTACCGCGACCGCGTCGACCGCCGCGGCGACGGGCCGGCCGGATACTGAACTCTCTGGCGGGGATGCCCGCGCCCGGATAAACTTGATCTGCATCATTCCGGCGGCCGCGTATGCGCGCTTAGCATGAGCCATCGTCGCCAGTCCGGCCGCCTTCCCAGGAGAATCATCATGTCGTCGCTATCGGCCGAACAGAACACCATCCGCATCATCCACGACGAGCACGGCAACCTGGCGTCGATCATTCGCGGCATGCAGTATTTCGTGCGCACGATCGACCAGGGCGGGCCGGTGCCGGACCTGAAGGTGTTCCGCGCGATGCTGTTCTACATCGACCAGTTTCCCGATCGCATCCACCATCCGAAGGAAGACCGTCACCTGTTCGCGCGGCTGCAGCGCCGCACCGACCAGGTCGACGATACGCTGGAAGAACTGTCGCATCAGCACGAACAGGGCGCCGAGCTGGTGCGGCGCCTCGGCCAGGCGCTGGCACGCTACGAATTCGAAGGATCTGCCGCGTTCCCGGCGTTCCGCGCGCTGGTGTCCGAATACGCCGCCTTCTATTTCAGCCACATGCGGCTGGAAGAAGAGGTGATCCTGCCGGCGGCGGCGCGCTTCCTGCAGCCGGAAGACTGGAAGGAAATCGAGGCGGTCTTCGCCAGCAACCGCGAGCCGCTGACCGGCGTCGAACTGAAGGGCAACTTCGACAAGCTGTTTTCGCTGATCGTCAACATCACGCCGGCACCGATGGGAGTCGGCGCCGCGCTGAACTGAGCCGGCAGCTGCCTCCGGGCGGCGACGCACCGCATACATACATATACTCCCGGCATGGGATGCCTGTGGCGGGCGTGTCGCCTGGGGATTTTGAGCATACTCCAGGGTAAGTGGAATGTCTCAGTAAGCTGGCACAGCGCGCCGCGGTGCCAGCAGTAAAAAACGCAGCCAATCGGCTGCGTTTTTGCTGGCGCCTTCGAAGGACTCCGCATCCGCCGCTACTTCGGTGCCGCCTTCAGCGTCGCCGGCGCATCCATCACCCGCATCGGCAACAGCGTCAGCTGGCGGCTGAACAGCCGCTTTTCCAGCGCTTTTTGCAGCGCGGCGAAGCCGGTGCGGCGCGGATCGAAGGCGACCGACAGCGATGCCGTATCCAGCGACACGCGCAGGCTGGCGGCATCGACGCCGGCAATGCCGCGCGCCACGCCTTCCAGCGCGCGCCGCGATTCGTCGTTGGCCGCCAGCGGGCCGTCGATGCCGAAGAAGGCGACCTGCTGCTTCTGGCTGAAGGCGCGGCTGGCCACCGCGTAGTCGTACACCGAGGCCACCTTGTCCTCCACGCAATGGCCGCAGGCGCCGGCCGCCCCCGCGTACAGGGCGGCCGACCAGGCCAGTGCATGGAGGACGGCGCGCATCAGTGGCTCCCTTCGGCGCTGTGGATGGTGCCTTCCGGCTGAGTATCGACCCAGTGGAAATACTTCATGTACTGGTCGATTTCCTTGTCGGTCAGGTTCTGGTTCGGCATCGGGATGTTGTTGTATTCCTTCAGCAGAGCTTTGGCGTCGGCGTCGGTTTCGAGCATCTTTTCCGGCGTTTTCAGCCATTTGCGCAGCCACTCGTCGCTGCGCAGCTTGGTCACGCCGAGCAGGTCGGGGCCGAGCTTCTTGCCGCGCCCGATCGAGTGGCAGGCCAGGCACTTGCTCTCGAAATCAAGCTTGCCCGCGACCGCGGCCGGGTCGTCCGGGGTGGCAGTGGCCGGCATGTTGTGGTGCTCGATGTCGTTCTTTTCCTCCGGTTTCATTTCGCCGGCATCGATCAGGCCGAGCGCGCCCTGCGAGGCGTTGGCGAAATGGTGGTCGACCATGATGTACTGGCCGGCTTCCGGAATCAGGAATTCGACGATCGCGCCGGACGACGAACCGAGCAGCACGGTCTGCATGCCGCGGAACTGGTTATCCGGGTTGCCGTCCATCCAGACCCGGTCGAAGATGGTGCCGACCACGTGGAAGCTGGAGGTCTTGCTAGGACCGACGTTCAAGAGGTACAGACGCACCCGCTCGCCCGGCTTGGCCGGCAGCGGTTTCTTCACCATGCCGTTGTGGACGGCGTTGAAGGTGGTGTAGCTGGAGACCGCCTTCTTCAGGTTGTCGCTGTCCAGCACGTACAGCGGCTGGCCGTCGATCTTGCGGTTCTGCGGATCGGGCTTGACGTAGAACTCGCTCTGGATCACCACGTATTCGCGGTCGGCCTTGGTCGGATAGCCGTTCTTCGGCTCGACGATCAGTGCGCCGTACATGCCGGAGGCGATGTGTTCCAGGATCATCGGCGTGCCGCAGTGGAACATGAACACGCCCGGGTAGTGGACCGTGAATTCGAACTCGATGGTCTGGCCTGGCGCGATCGAGCGGTATTTGTCCTGCGGCGACACCATTGCCGCATGGAAGTCCATCGAGTGCATCATCGGCGCGGCGACGAACTGCACGCCCGGCATCACCTCGTCGCTGCGGTTGGTCATGCTGAACTTGATGCGATCGCCAACGCGGGCGCGGATGGTGGGCCCCGGTACCTGGTCGCCGAAGGTCCAGGCGCTGAATTTCACGCCGGGGGCGATTTCGATGATCTTGTGCGTAGTGTCCAGCCGCACCGTCTTCACCGGCGCCGGGTCGAGCGGCTTCAGTTCCGGTACCGTCGACAGCGCGCTGCCTTCGGCGAACGGGCCGCTGTGGCGCTCCGATGTCACCTTGGCCGGCGGCGTCTTCAGGTCCACCTTGCTGAAGTCGTAGGGATCGGCTGCGCTGGCAGTGGTAGGGTCGCCTGCCTTCGGCTTGGGTGCGTTTTGATGACAGGCGGCCAGCGCCAGGACGGCGCAGACCGAAGCGAACCGGACGATGCGGGAAACAGTCACGCGGACCTCCTCTGGGAATGGGTAAAATGCCCCGGTCCGCAGAGTTTATGTTAAATAATTTGTTGTGACAAAGGCATTTACATGTATCAAACCGCCTGGGGCGGCCGGCCCCGAGGCGAGGTGCGCCGGCTCGTTGCCTATCGGCGAGCCCGGCGTCGGCAGGCATTTCCGGCCCGCTACCGGTAACCCGAGTAAAATCCGGTATGCAAACCAACCGCAACGCCGTTTTTTGAAGAAAATGCGCCGCGCTGCCGTCTGAGCCAACCGGTAACGCGAACGGCCGGCAGCGACCGCCGCCTCGCGTATCACACGCGCCACCCGTCCCAAACATCATGTCCGATCATTCGTCCGCCGCTTCCCCTTCTTCCGCTTCCGCCGCACCCGTCACCCGCTTCGAGGATTTCGGCCTTGCGCCGGACATCCTGCGCGCGCTCGCCGACCAGGGCTACGTCCACCCGACGCCGATCCAGTCACAGGCGATTCCGGTAGTGCTGCAGGGGCGCGACGTGATGGGCGCGGCGCAGACCGGCACCGGCAAGACTGCCGGCTTTTCGCTGCCGATCATCCAGCGCCTGCTGGCTCAGGCCAATACCAGCGCGTCGCCGGCGCGCCATCCGGTGCGGGCGCTGATCCTGACGCCGACGCGCGAGCTGGCCGATCAGGTGGCGGACAACGTGAAGAACTATTCGCGCCATACGCCGCTGCGTTCGACCGTGGTGTTCGGCGGCATGGACATGGCGCCGCAGACCGCCGCGCTGCGCGCCGGCGTCGAAATCCTGATCGCGACGCCAGGGCGTTTGCTGGACCACGTGCAGCAAAAGACGCTGAACCTGTCGCAGACGCAGATCTTCGTGATGGATGAAGCCGACCGCATGCTCGACATGGGCTTCCTGCCGGACTTGCAGCGCATCATCAACCTGCTGCCGAAGTCGCGCCAGAACCTGATGTTCTCGGCCACCTTCTCGCCCGAGATCAAGAAGCTGGCGGCCAGCTTCCTGAACCAGCCGGTGACGATCGAGGTGGCGCGCAGCAACGCCACTGCCGACAACGTCACGCAGGTGGTGTACAAGGTCGATGAAGCGGCCAAGCGCGATGCCGTCGCGCACCTGATCCGCGGCCGCGACCTGAAGCAGGTGCTGGTGTTTTCCAATACCAAGATCGGCGCCTCGCGGCTGGCGCGCCAGCTGGAACAGGAAGGCGTGAAGGCCACCGCGATCCACGGCGACAAGTCGCAGGCCGAGCGGATGGCGGCGCTGGACGCCTTCAAGAACGGCCAGGTCGACGTGCTGGTGGCAACCGACGTTGCCGCGCGCGGACTGGACATCGCCGAACTGCCGTGCGTGATCAACTTCGACCTGCCGTACCACGCCGAAGACTACGTGCACCGGATCGGCCGCACCGGCCGCGCCGGCGCCACCGGCGACGCCATCTCGCTGTATTCGGAAAAGGACGAGCGGTTGCTGGCCGACATCGAAAAGCTGATCAAGCGCAAGTTTTCGCCCAGTGACCTGTCCGGCTTCGTGCCGCGCCCTGCATCGGCGGCCGAGCGCCATTCCTACGGCGAAGGCCGGCACGGGCGCGGCCATGCGCACGGACCCGTGGCGACGCGGTCGTCGGCGCCGGAACGCGGTACCCGTCCGCCGCGCAAGGAAAAGATCGATCCCTGGTTCCTGAAGCCGTACGAGCCGGAAGTGCAGCCGACCGCGGCTAACGCCGCCGAACCGGCGGCCAAGCCGACCAAGGCGCAAAAGACCCGCATCGCCGCCTTGCTGGGCGGTGCGCCGAAGCGCTGAAACGCTCCTCTCGCCCTGCTCGGGCAGGGTTCCGATAGCGTCCGACCGCTCCGCAAAATCTCACTGATAAAGTGAGATTGGTTGCCGGTGCGACCGGCGACGCCCCATTCACGCCCATCCCAGCGCCGTCAGCCGTGCGCCCCAGGCGGTCGGCGCGTGCCGCCAGAATTCGTCCAACGACGCCGCCGGCGCCATCCGCAGGCCGAGAAACTCCGCCGCCCGCTTCAATTCGCGCAGCGGCTCGGTGTCGTCCAGCGC
>JBATWJ010000411.1:0-2616 GCA_049672545.1 Burkholderiaceae bacterium | reverse complement strand
TGAGGCGCGCCCGCACCTTTCCCCAAAACCCGGCGTTTCGCTTATATTGACAAGCAGCAATCATTTTTCACTTGAATAGGAATAGGACCATGCCCAACTCCAGTCCCTTCTTCGCCGTCTGGTCGCCCCGCCTGCTGGGCCTCCTGCGCATCGTCACCGGCCTGCTGTTCCTGACGCACGGCAGCGCCAAGCTGCTGGGCGCGCCGCACCAGGCGATGTTCGACAACCTGCAGCTGTTTTCGCTGATGGGCCTGGCCGGTATCCTGGAGCTGGGCGGCGGCGCGCTGATCGTGCTCGGACTGTTCACGCGGCCGGTCGCCTTCATCCTGTCCGGCATGATGGCGGTCGCCTATTTCATGGCGCACGCATCGAAGGCGTTCCTGCCGATGCTGAACGGCGGCGAGCTGGCGGTGCTGTACTGTTTCGTGTTCCTGTATTTCGCCGTGGCCGGCGCCGGCGCCTACGGCATCGACAGCGCACGCGCCAAAGCCTAGCAGGCCGCCGCGGGCGGCGCCGCCGGATGACGCGGGGCCGGGCAAGCGGTACTATCCGGCATCGTAAAAGCCCGAACCCGTGCGCCGCCCACGCCTATGCTGACTCACGTCATCGTCAACGCCATCTCGGAAGCCATCCGGCAGCGCCGCCTGCTGCCGGGCACCAAGCTCAACGAGCGCGAGCTGGCCGAGCTGTTCGGCGTCTCGCGCACCATCGTGCGCCAGGCGCTGATCCGGCTGTCGCAGGACGGGCTGGTGTCGATCACGCCGAAGCGCGCCGCCACCGTCGCGCAGCCGTCGTTCGATGATGCTTTCAGTCTGTACCAGATGCTGCTGATCCTCGATTGCGGCGTGGTCGATCAGCTGATCGCGCACATCACGCCGGAGCAGCTGGATTTCCTCGAAGCGCACACGCGGCGCGAGGAACAGGCCTACCAGGACGGCCGGCTGGAAGAAGCCGACGAACTCGGGCGCGAATTCCACCGGCTCCTGATCGGCTTCCTGAACAACGACGTGCTGAGCCAGATCCACGCGCAGCTGGAGCGCAAGGCGGCGCTGATCACCTCGCTGTACAAGGTCGATTTCAACTACTGCCACCTGCGCCACGAGCACGTCGACCTGATCGACGCGCTGCGCAACAAGCAAGGTGAGCGGGTCAAGGCGATGCTCGCTTCGCACTACAATCTGGTGATTCGCGGCTATCGCTTCGACGTCGCGGCGGCGCCCGAAGTCGATCTGGCGGCGGCCCTGCAGCTCTCCTCCTGACGCCGGCGCCGTCCGGCATCCCTCCCTTTCGTCCGCCGCACCGCGGGCAGCCGCCGGTGAAATTCCGGTTGCGACACCGACATATCTGACGTACATTTTGGTATACCAGATTCAACAACTAACGTACCCAGGAGAAAAAATGCGCGTTGACGAAATGCTGTGGCGCGACTGGCATGCAGTGGCGATCGTCGCCGACATCGTCGCCGGCCAGCGCTACCGGACCACGGTCCTGGGCGTGCCGTTGGCCTACTGGCGCGATCAGGACGGCCTGCATGCCGGCCGCGACGGCGGCGATGGCGGCCCATGCCGGATCGTCGAGCGCTACGCGACGGCCTGGATTTGCCTGTCGGATTCGCCGCGCGAATTCTTCGCGATCCCCGAATTCGACGAGCCGGACCGGCGCGTGGTCGGCGCCGGCTCGATCCGGCTGCATGTATCGGGCCTGCGCGCGGTCGAGAATTTCCTCGACATGGGGCACTTCCCCTACGTCCATACCGGCTATCTCGGCGCCGAACCGCATACCGAGGTGCTGCCCTACGATATCGAAATCGATCCCGTCAGCAACGAAATCCTGGCCACCAACTGCCGCTTCGTACAGCCGCGCGCCTCCGCCATCGCCGCCGACCCGATCGAGGTCAACTACACCTACCGCGTGGCGCGGCCATACGTAACGATGCTGTACAAGACCTGCGTGCCGGCGCCGGAGCGGCGCGACGTGATCGGACTGTTCGTGCAACCGCTGTCGGAAGAATGGTGCGTCGCCCACACCGTGATGATCTATCTCGACGACGTCAACAGCGACGAACAGCTGCGCCGCTTCCAGCAGACCATCTTCGGCCAGGATCTGATGATCCTGATCAACCAGGTGCCCAAGCGCATGCCGCTGGAAGCGCGCCACGAAATCCCGGTGCGCGCCGACGCCATGTCGTCCGCCTACCGGCGCTGGCTGCGCGAAAACCGGATCGCCTACGGCACCTGGCAACCCGAAGCGGCGGAGGCGTGACCATGAACGTGCTCAATACCGGCCGCTGGTACCCGATCGCCCGCAGCGAGGAAGCGCCGCCGCGCCACGTGTTCCAGGCGCAGTTGTTCGGCTATGAATTCGCGGTGTGGCGCGACGACCGCGGCGCCGTCAACGTCTGGGAAAACCGCTGCCCGCACCGCGGCCTGAAGCTGTCGCTCGGCATCAACACCGGCAGCGAACTGCGCTGCCAGTACCACGGCTGGACCTACGAAAGCGGCAGCGGCGCCTGCACCCACGTGCCGGCCCACCCGAGCCTGTCGGAACCGAGCAAGGCCTGCGCGCTGGCGGTCGCCACCGTCGAGCGCGACGGCTTCATCTGGAGCGCCTTCGATC
>JBATWJ010000410.1:0-5159 GCA_049672545.1 Burkholderiaceae bacterium | reverse complement strand
CATCGAATACACGATCGGCGCCGACGGCGCCTGGCAGCGCACGCGGCTGCAGCCCTGAACTCGGCCGGCGCCGGACGGCGCGCGGCAGCAGCATTGATTCACATTCACGGAGGAGGAACGTCGTGTTTTGGGAAAAAAAGCTGAATGAATGGGTGGAACAGATCCGGCAAAGCGCGGCACCGCCGCTGCGCCTGCAGCTGTGGAACGGCCAGCAGTTCGATTTCGGCCCCACGGCGCCGCAGGTGACGGTGCGGGTGCCGGAAGCGTCGGCGCTGACCTACCTGCTGACGCCGTCGCTGTCGAACCTGGGCACCGCCTACGTCGAGGGCAAGATCGAGGTCGAGGGCCGGATCAATGAAGTGATCGCGGTCGGCAACGCATTGGCGGCGCACATGCTGAAGCCCGAAGGACGATTCGCGCGCCTGACGCGGCGCGCGGTGCACAGCAAGGAAAAGGACGCCGAGGCGATCCGCTACCACTACGACGTCTCCAATGAATTCTATGGGCTGTGGCTGGATCCGAACATGGTGTATTCGTGCGCCTATTTCGAAAACGGCGACGAGACGCTGGAACAGGCGCAGCTGAAGAAGATCGACCATATCCTGACCAAGATCCAGCTGCGCCCCGGCCAGACGCTGCTCGACATCGGCTGCGGCTGGGGCGCGCTGGTGCTGCGCGCGGCGCAAAAATACGGCGCCCGCTGCGTCGGCATCACGCTATCGGAAAACCAGTACCGGCTGGCGCGCGAGCGGGTCGAACGCGCCGGCCTGAACGACCGGGTCGAGATCCGGCTGCAGGACTACCGCGACCTCGACGGCCGCTTCGACCGCATCACCAGCGTCGGCATGTTCGAGCACGTCGGCCTGCGCAACCTGCCGGTCTATTTTTCCCGCATCCACGAACTGCTGGCCGACGACGGCATGGCGATGAACCACGGCATCACCACCACCGATCCCGGCAATGGCGAGTCACCGTTCGGCGGCGGCGAATTCATCGAAAAATACGTGTTCCCGCACGGCGAACTGCCGCACATCGGGCTGGTGCTGAAGACGATGCAGGAGAGCGGGCTGGAAGGCTTCGACATCGAAAACCTGCGGCGCCACTACGCGCATACCTGCGGCATCTGGGCCGACAATTTCGAACGCCAGGCCGATGCCATCCGGAAGACCGTGGACGACCGGCGCTTCCGCATCTGGCGCGTCTATCTGGGTGGCTGCTCGTATGCCTTCGAGCAAGGATGGGTGGCGCTGCACCAGGTAGTGTGCACCAAGGCCGGGCGGCCGGCGTCGACCCTACCGTGGTCGCGCCGCTACATCTACGAACGGCAGGACGCGCCGCTCAGTCCAGCCTGATCCGCGCCGCGTATTCGCGCAGGCGTTCGAGGCCCGGCTCCTTGCGCGGCCAGCCGAGTTCGACGCCATCGCCGTGGTAGCGCGGCAGCACGTGCAGGTGCAGGTGCGGCACGGTCTGCCAGCCGGCCGGCCTGTTGGCCTGCAGGATGGTCATGCCGTCCGGCGCGAACGCCGCCTGCACCGCGCGCGCGATCCGATGGGCGGCGCGCATCATCGCCGCCGCCGCTTCCTCGTCGGCGTCCATCAGCGTTTCATACGGTTGCCGGGTCGCGACCAGTACATGGCCGGGGTTGACCTGGCCGGCATCCATGAACGCGAAGACATGCTCGTCCTCGTAAACCTTGGCGCAGGGAATCTCGCCGCGGATGATCTTGGCAAATACGGTGCTCATCTCACTCCTTGCAGTCAGGCCGCGGCTCAGGCCTTCACCCGGTCGGCGAACATCTTGCGGAACTTGGCGACCTTCGGCGCCACCACGAACGCGCAATAGCCCTGCAGCGGATGCTGGCTGTAGTAGTTCTGGTGATAGCCTTCGGCCGGATAGAAGGAGCCGAGCGGACTCAGTTCGGTGACGATCGGCGCATCCCAGACGTTGGCCATCTCGGCGATCACCTGGCGCGCGGTTTCCTGCTGGTCGGCATTGTGATAATAGATCACCGAGCGGTACTGGGTACCGATGTCGTTGCCCTGGCGGTTCGGCGTGGTCGGGTCGTGGATCGTAAAGAAGATTTCCAGCAGCTCGCGATAGCTGACCTGTTTCGGATCGTAGGTGAGGCGCACCACTTCGGCGTGGCCGGTGGTGCCTTCGCATACCTGCTCGTAGCTCGGGTTCGGAAAATCGCCGCCGCTGTAGCCCGACTCGATCTTCTGCACGCCCCGCAACTCCTGGTACACCGCCTCCAGGCACCAGAAGCAGCCGCCACCCAGAGTTGCCGTTTCGCTCGCCATGATCCGCCTCCTTCCATTCTTCTCAGACTGTAACGCAAACGCGCCGCCGCGGCGCGCCGGTGCCGGGGTTTTTCGGCATAATGGCTGCATTTCCCGGATTCATCGATGCCCATACGTTCGCCGCACGCGCCGACGCGCACTTTCGACCGGCGCCAGTTCCGCGACGCGCTGTCCCAGTTCGCCACCGGGGTGACCATCATCACCACGCGGCTCCCCGACGGCGGCTTTCTGGGCCTGACGGCCAGTTCGTTCAATTCGGTCTCGCTCGATCCGCCGTTGGTGCTGTGGAGCCTGGCCTGCGGCGCCAGCAGCCTGCCGGTATTTTCCGGCAATTCGCACTACGTGATCAATGTGCTGGCCGGCGATCAGCAGGCGCTGGCCGAGCGTTTCGCGCGGCGCCTGGAGAACCGCTTCGATGGCGTCGAATTCGAACTGTCGCCGACCGGCCTGCCGGTCATCAAGGGCGTCGCCGCCTGGTTCGAATGCCACAACCGCAGCCGCTATCCGGAGGGCGACCACGTGATCTTCGTCGGCGAGGTCGAGCACTGCGAAGTCCGGCCGGGCTCGGCCCTGGTATTCCACGGCGGCCGTTTCGTCGCCACCGCGGCACCCTGACCCCTCTTCATCCACTTTTCATTTCGAGGTTACGCATGAACGCTGCCGCCCATCACGACAAACCGCGCTTCCACTGGGACGACCCGCTGCTGCTGAATCAGCAGTTGTCCGACGACGAGCGCATGGTGCGCGATGCCGCCGCCGCCTATTGCCAGGAGCGGCTGGCGCCGCGCGTGCTGGAAGCGTTCCGCCACGAACAGACCGACCCGGCAATCTTCCGCGAAATGGGGGCGCTCGGCCTGCTGGGACCGACCATTCCCGAACAGTACGGCGGCCCGGGTCTGAACTATGTTGCCTACGGCTTGATCGCGCGCGAAGTCGAGCGCGTCGATTCCGGCTACCGCTCGATGATGAGCGTGCAATCATCGCTGGTGATGGTGCCGATCTTTGAATTTGGCAATGAAGCAACCAAACAGAAATACCTGCCGAAGCTGGCCACCGGCGCAGCGATCGGCTGCTTCGGCCTGACCGAGCCGAACCACGGCTCCGATCCCGGTTCGATGGTCACGCGCGCGCGCAAGGTCGACGGCGGCTATGCGCTGTCCGGCGCCAAGATGTGGATTTCCAATTCGCCGATCGCCGACGTGTTCGTGGTCTGGGCCAAGGATGACGACGGCGCGATTCGCGGCTTCGTGCTGGAAAAGGGCTGGAAGGGGCTGTCGGCGCCGGCGATCCACGGCAAGGTCGGCCTGCGCGCATCGATCACCGGCGAAATCGTGCTGGACAACGTGTTCTGTCCGGAGGAAAACGCCTTTCCCGAAGTACGCGGTCTGAAGGGGCCGTTCACCTGCCTGAATTCGGCGCGCTACGGCATCGCCTGGGGCGCGCTGGGCGCGGCCGAGGATTGCTGGCACCGCGCCCGTCAGTACGTGCTGGACCGGCAGCAGTTCGGCAAGCCGCTGGCGGCCAACCAGCTGATCCAGAAGAAGCTGGCCGACATGCAGACCGAGATCACGCTCGGCCTGCAGGGGTGCCTGCGGCTGGGGCGGATGAAGGACGAAGGCACGGCGTCGGTCGAAATCACGTCGATCATGAAGCGCAATTCCTGCGGCAAGGCCTTGGACATCGCGCGGCTGGCGCGCGACATGATGGGCGGCAACGGCATTTCCGACGAATTCGGCGTCGCGCGCCACCTGGTCAACCTGGAAGTGGTCAATACCTATGAAGGCACGCACGACATCCATGCGCTGATCCTGGGCCGGGCGCAAACCGGGATCGCGGCATTCTGAGGACCGATCAACAGGCATACTCCCCGGCATACCACCCTATGCTGGGCGTTTTTTCTGCGGAATTCAGACATACTCCCGGAAAAAATTCGGAGCATAAAAAAAGCCGGCCGTTTCGGGCCGGCTTTTTCGTGGGCGCAGCGGCGTAGAGCAAATTCGGCCTGACCTGACTTATCGATGCCGAAGGCAATCCGCCTCGGTCTCGACGAGCCAGTCAGACCGGATCTGCTCTAGAAGCTGTACCCGATCGCCAGCGTGTACACCACCGGGCGGAAATCGATGGTGGTGGTGCGGCGGATGCTGCCGGTGGTGGCCGTCAGATCCGACTTCACCTGGGCCACGGCGATCGTGCCGATCACCGACCAGTTGTCGGCCAGCTTGTAGCTGGCGCCGACCTGCGCCGCCGGTCCCCACGAATCGCTCAGTTCGATCTTGGTCGGGCCGCCGGAAGCCAGCTGGCCGGACGCGGTCGATTCGCCGTCGTAGAAGCGGGTGTAGTTGATGCCGAGGCCGACGAAGGGCCGGAAGCGGTTTTCCGGCGCGCCGAAGTTGTAGTTGATGAACAGCGTCGGCCCGGCCTGCTTCACCTTCGAGATCACGCCGAACGGCGCCAGCGTGCCGACGCCGTAGGTGTTGTGGGTCGGCGGCCAGCCGGCTTCCAGATCCAGGTCCCAATGGTCGTCCAGCTTGCGCACGTACGACACCAAGAGCGTGGTGGCGTCGCCGACCGAAATCCCGGCCGGCTGCGGCGTCAGGAATGCCGGACCATTCGACGACAGGTTGTCGGCGCGCGAGTGGATCGAAATATGGGCGACGCCGAGCTTGATCGTGTTCTGCTGCGCGCCGGCGGCGAACGACGCCAGCCCGAGCGCGGCGGCCAGTGCCAATTGAGCGGTTTTCATCGCATCTCCTTATTGGGCGGCCAGCACGGATTGGAAGAAGCCGCGCGCGGCGGCGTTGCAGAACGGCGGCACCAGCGAGCCGTGGTAGGCGGTGACCACCGCCGCCTGTCCGGCCG
>JBATWJ010000409.1:0-10790 GCA_049672545.1 Burkholderiaceae bacterium | reverse complement strand
CCGGACCTGCCGGCGGCGGCGGGGCGTCGGCGGCGGTCTAGCCTACCAGGTGCTTGACGCCTTCACGTTCTTCCAGCAGTTCCTTCAGCGTCAGATCGATGCGCTCCTGCGAGAAGGCGTCGATTTCGAGGCCCTGGACGCGCTTGTACTCGCCGTTTTCGGTGGTCACCGGCACGCCGAAGATGATGCCTTCCGGGATGCCGTAGGAGCCGTCCGACGGCACACCCATCGTGGTCCACTTGCCGTTGGTGCCCAGCACCCAGTCGCGCACGTGGTCGATGGCGGCATTGGCGGCCGATGCCGCCGACGATAGGCCGCGCGCCTCGATGATGGCGGCGCCGCGCTTGCCGACGGTCGGCAGGAATACATCCTTGTTCCAGGCCGGGTCGTTGATCATGTCCTTGACCGACTGGCCGTCGGCGGTGGCGAAGCGGTAGTCTGCGTACATGGTCGGCGAGTGGTTGCCCCAGACACACAGCTTCTCGATCGAGGCCACCGGCTTGCCGGTTTTGGCGGCGATCTGCGACAGCGCGCGGTTGTGGTCCAGGCGCAGCATCGCGGTGAAGTTCTTGGCCGGCAGGTTGGGCGCCGATTTCATCGCGATGTAGGCGTTGGTGTTGGCAGGGTTGCCGACCACCAGCACCTTGACATTGCGCGAGGCAACGGCGTCCAGCGCCTTGCCCTGCACCGTGAAGATTTGCGCGTTCGCTTCCAGCAAATCCTTGCGCTCCATGCCGGGGCCGCGCGGACGGGCGCCGACCAGCAGTGCGACGTCGACGTCCTTGAACGCGGTCATCGGGTCGCTGTGCGCGCTCATGCCGGCCAGCAGCGGGAAGGCGCAGTCGTCGATTTCCATCATGACGCCCTTCAGCGCCTTTTGCGCCTTTTCGTCGGGGATTTCGAGCAATTGCAGGATCACCGGCTGGTCCTTGCCCAGCATGTCGCCGTTGGCGATGCGGAACAACAGGGAATACCCGATCTGGCCGGCGGCGCCGGTGACGGCGACGCGCATGGGAGCTTTAGACATGACAGTCCTCCAAGGTGGTGAGTGCGGAAGCGATGATGAAATCTGGCGAAAGCGGCAGTCCGGCGGCGCCGAACGTCGTTCCGAAAACCTGCAATGATACCGTCGAACGGACGCCGCCGAAGCAGCGCTTTTCCACGAACCAGCGTGCTGGTGCGCGTGGCCGGCGGACAGCCCCCAGAATATTTGCCCGCGAGTTTAGGCTTGCCCATCCGGCATGTCAATCAGATTCATATGTCTTATATAAGACATCTCAGTCATAAGTTTTGCTGGACGTACAAGCATGTTGTATGGTGAAATTCCCATCATGAGTTCCATTCTGTCCAATCCGATCGGTAATGGCTCTCCCGTGTCCAGCTCCTCTGCCACCTTCAGCCCGCTGTATCAGCAAATCAAGGCCCTGATCACGCAAAGCCTGCAATCAGGGGAGTGGAAGCCGGGCGAGCTGATCCCGAGCGAGGTCGAACTGGCCGGCCGCTTCAAGGTGAGCCAGGGCACCGTGCGCAAGGCGATCGACGAGCTGGCCGCCGAAAACCTGGTCATGCGGCGGCAGGGGAAGGGCACCTTCGTCGCCACCCATCACGAGGCGCGCGCCGAGTTCCGCTTCCTGCGGCTGGTGCCGGACGTCGGCGCTGCGCATCTGGCGCACAACCGGATCATCGAGGTCAGGCGGCTGCGCGCGCCGGCCGAGGTCGCGCGCCTGCTGGAAATGAAGTCGGGCGACCCGGTAATCTTCATCAAGCGCGTGCAGTCGTTCGACGCTGCGCCGACGATTCTCGAGGAAATCTGGCTGCCGGGTGCACTGTTCAAGGGATTGACCGCGGAGCGCCTGAATGAGTACAAGGGGCCGATGTACGGCCTGTTTGAAACCGAATTCGGCACGCGCATGATCCGCGCCAGCGAAAAACTGCGCGCGGTCGAGGCCGACGTCGAGGTCGCCGAACTTCTGCAGATCGAGGCCGGCACGCCGCTGCTGAGCGTCGAGCGGGTGTCGCTGACCTACGGCGACAAGCCGGTCGAGGTGCGGCGAGGCCTGTATCTAACCGAACGCCATCACTACTATAACGAATTGAGTTGAAAGCGCGGTGCCACGCCGGAACGAGCCGGACCGGGGCGGTGCCGGGCTGCGCACGCCGATTTATTACTTTCTCCGCGTAAATACCTATTGGTGTGATGCACAAAATCGGCGAAAATTGCAGGATTGATCAAGTAGGAGGTCTTGTTATGACAGATGCCGCGAAAAGCGCCCGGCCGCAATTTCGTAATATCCATATTTTCCAAATTATTCGCTACCGGATGCCGCTGGCGGCGCTGGTGTCGATTTTGCACCGCATCAGCGGTTTGCTGATGTTCGTGCTGCTACCGTTCGTGCTGTTCCTGCTCGACAAGAGCCTGACCTCGGAAATTTCCTTCGAATACTTCAAGAGCTTCACTTCCGGCTGGTTCGTCAAGCTCGTCATCCTCGCCCTGAGCTGGGCCTATCTGCACCATTTCTGCGCTGGCATCCGTCATCTGATCATGGATGGCCACATTGGCCTGAGCAAGGAAGGGGCGCGCGGTTCGGCGGCGGCCGTGCTGGTGGTCAGCCTGCTATTGGCGGTCCTGGTTGCTTTGAAGCTGTTTGGAGTGTTTTGATCATGGATAACAATTTTGGGTCGAAGCGGTTGGTGGTCGGCGCGCACTACGGTTTGAGAGACTGGATGGCGCAGCGGGCGACCGCGATCGTGATGGCGATTTATACCGTCATCCTTCTGGTGTCCTTTCTGGGGGCGAGCGACTTCAGCTACGACGGCTGGGCCGGCTTGTTTGCCCATCAATGGTTCAAGGTCGCGACCTTCGTCACGATCATTGCCTTGATCTACCACGTCTGGGTCGGCGTGCGCGACACGCTGATGGATTACGTCAAGCCGGTGGGGCTCAAGCTGACTTTGAATGTGGCCACGCTGGTGTGGCTGATCGGTTGTGCCGGATGGGCGGCGCAGATTTTGTGGAGAGTGTAATCGTGGCAAACATCAAATCCACAATTCCTACTCGTCGCTTCGATGCGGTGATTGTCGGCGCCGGCGGTTCCGGCATGCGCGCTTCGCTGCAGCTGGCGGAGGCGGGATTGAACGTGGCCGTGCTGTCCAAGGTGTTCCCGACCCGTTCGCATACGGTGGCAGCGCAGGGCGGTATCGGCGCCTCGCTCGGCAACATGGCGGAGGACAGCTGGTACTGGCACATGTTCGACACCGTCAAGGGTGGCGACTACCTGGGCGACCAGGATGCGATCGAGTTCATGTGCCGTGAAGCACCTAATGTTGTCTACGAGCTCGAGCATTTCGGCATGCCGTTCGACCGCAATCCGGACGGCACGATCTACCAGCGGCCGTTCGGTGGCCATACCGCCAATTTCGGCGAGAAGGCAGTGCAGCGCGCCTGCGCCGCCGCCGACCGCACCGGCCACGCGTTGCTGCACACGCTGTATCAGCGCAACGTGCGCGCCCGCACCCATTTCTTCGTCGAATGGATGGCGATCGACCTGATCCGCGACGCCGATGGCGACGTGCTGGGCGTGGTGGCGCTGGAAATGGAAACCGGCGATGTCATGATCCTGCACGCGAAGACGACGCTGTTCGCCACCGGCGGTGCCGGCCGTGTGTTCGCCGCGTCGACCAATGCCTTCATCAATACCGGTGACGGCCTCGGCATGGCGGCGCGCGCTGGCCTGCCGCTGGAAGACATGGAGTTCTGGCAATTCCATCCGACCGGCGTCGCCGGCGCCGGCGTGCTGATCACCGAAGGGGTGCGTGGCGAGGGCGGCATCCTGATCAACAGCAACGGCGAGCGTTTCATGGAGCGCTACGCGCCGCACTACAAGGACCTGGCGCCGCGCGACTTCGTGTCGCGTTCGATGGACCAGGAAATCAAGGAAGGGCGCGGCTGCGGACCGAACAAGGACCACGTGCTGCTCGATCTGCGCCATATCGGCGCCGACACCATTCACAAGCGGTTGCCGTCGATTCTCGAAATCGGCCATAAGTTCGCCAACGTCGACGCCACCAAGGAACCGATCCCGGTGGTGCCGACCATCCACTACCAGATGGGCGGCATCCCGGCCAGCATCCATGGCCAGGTGGTGGCGCCGAAGAACGGCAACCCCAATGAAGTGGTTCAGGGGATGTACGCAATCGGTGAATGCTCGTGCGTCTCGGTGCATGGCGCCAACCGGCTCGGTACCAATTCGCTGCTCGACCTGGTGGTGTTCGGGCGTGCGGCCGGCAATCACATCGTCGCCCAGCGGTTGCAGGACAAGAGCCACAAACCGCTGCCGGCCGACGCCGCCGATTTCGCGCTGGAGCGCATGTCGCGACTGGAGAACAGCACCGGTTCCGAACGGGTGCAGGACGTTGCCAATGCGATCCGCTCGACGATGCAGCACTATTGCGGCGTGTTCCGTACCGACGCCCTGCTGCAGACCGGCTATGAAAAGATCATGGAGCTGGATGAACGGCGCAAGCATGTCGCGTTCCAGGACAAGTCGAAGGTGTTCAACATGGCGCGTGTGGAAGCGCTTGAACTCGACAACCTGATCGAAGTGGCGAAGGCGACCATTACGTCCGCGCTGGCGCGCAAGGAATCGCGCGGAGCCCACGCGCACCAGGACTACGAAGAGCGCGACGACGTTAACTGGATGAAGCACACGCTGTACTACTCCGAAGGCAACCGCCTCGAATACAAGCCGGTGGTGACGAAACCGCTGACGGTGGAATCCTTCCAGCCGAAAGCCCGCACATTCTGATTGGGCGGAGACAGAAGCCGATCCAGTGAAGCAACGGCGAACCGCGGCGCGCCAACCCGGGATGCCGTTTGCCTCCTCTGTTTGTTTTTGTTCCGCAATTTTGATAAGGCCCGACCATGGCACGCACACTGAAGCTACAAATCTATCGTTACGATCCGGACAAGGACAGCCGGCCGTACATGCAGGACGTCACGGTGGAACTGAAGGACACCGATAAGATGTTGCTGGATGCACTGCAGCGCATCAAGGCCGACGTCGACGATTCGCTGTCGCTGCGCCGCTCCTGCCGCGAGGGGGTGTGCGGCTCCGACGCGATGAACATCAACGGCAAGAATGGATTGGCCTGCATCACCAACCTGAACGAACTGACGCAGCCGATCGTGCTGAAGCCGCTGCCGGGGTTGCCGGTGATCCGCGATCTGATCGTCGACATGACCCAGTTCTTCAAGCAGTACGATTCGATCAAGCCGTATCTGATCAACGATACGATTCCGCCCGAGAAGGAGCGCCTGCAGTCGCCCGAGCAGCGCGAAGAGCTCGACGGCCTGTACGAGTGCATCCTGTGCGCCTGCTGCTCGACTTCCTGCCCGTCGTTCTGGTGGAACCCGGACAAGTTCGTGGGCCCGGCCGGCCTGCTGCAGGCGTACCGCTTCCTGGCCGACAGCCGCGATCTGGCCACCAACGAGCGGCTGGACAATCTGGAGGATCCGTACCGCCTGTTCCGCTGCCGTTCCATCATGAACTGTGTCGACGTTTGCCCGAAGGGCCTGAACCCGAACAAGGCGATCGGCAAGATCAAGGAATTGATGGTTCGACGCGCCGCCTGACAAGGCAATCCGCGCCGCCCGCAGGCGGCGCCTGGGTGCGCGAAGGAATGCGGAAATTGAACGGAAGACGCATGATATGGAGTTGACGCACCAGGCCGATCCGGCCAAACGCGCGCGGCTACGCTGGCGCGCGCGGCGCGGTCTGTTGGAAAACGACCTGATTCTGACGCGTTTTCTGGACGCGCATGAAATGGATCTGTCGGACCAGGAAGTGGCGGTGTTTTCCCGGCTGCTCGAATTGTCGGACAGCGAATTACTGGATCTTTTGCTGGCGCGCAAGGAACCGCAGGGCGAACTCGATTTGCCGCCGGTCCATGCGCTGCTGTCGAAATTGCGCGGTGCCTGAACGGGCCGCTTTGCTTGCGCAGCTGGTTGCGTCCTATTTTTTGATCAACGACTCACCGCCTCGGTAAAAAGGAAGGCCCATGACTCACTCTGACACCAAAGCGACGCTATCGTTTTCGGACGGTACTCCCTCCCTGGATTTTCCGATCTACAAGGGATCGATCGGTCCGGACGTGATCGACATCCGCAAGCTGTACGGCACCACCGGCAAGTTCACCTACGATCCGGGCTTCATGTCGACCGCGTCCTGCAATTCGTCGATCACCTACATCGACGGTGACAAGGGGCAGTTGCTGTATCGTGGCTACCCGATCGAGCAACTGGCGGTCAACTGCGACTTCCTCGAAACCTGCTACCTGCTGTTGAACGGCGAATTGCCGAACGCCGAACAAAAGCACAAGTTCGTTTCCACCGTTACGCAGCACACGATGGTGCACGAGCAGATGCAGTTCTTCTTCCGCGGTTTCCGCCGCGATGCGCACCCGATGTCGGTGCTGGTCGGCACCGTCGGAGCGCTGGCGTCGTTCTATCACGACTCGCTCGACATCAACGATCCGCACCATCGCGAAGTATCGGCGATCCGCCTGATCGCGAAGATGCCGACGCTGGTGGCGATGGCCTACAAGTATTCGCTCGGCCAGCCGTTCGTGTATCCGCGCAACGACCTGTCGTACAGCGCCAACTTCATGCGCATGATGTTCTCCAATCCGTGCGAGGAGTACAAGATCAACGACGTGCTGGTGCGCGCACTGGACCGCATCCTGATCCTGCATGCCGACCACGAGCAGAACGCCTCGACCTCGACGGTGCGCCTGGCAGGCTCCTCCGGTGCCAATCCGTTTGCCTGCATCGCCGCCGGTATCGCCTGCCTGTGGGGGCCGGCGCACGGTGGCGCCAACGAGGCGGCGCTGAACATGCTGAAAGAAATCGGCTCGCCCGACAAGATCGGCGAGTTCGTCAAGCAGGTCAAGGACAAGAGCTCCGGCGTCAAGCTGATGGGCTTCGGCCATCGCGTCTACAAGAACTACGATCCGCGCGCCAAGCTGATGCGCGAAACCTGCTACGAGGTGCTGAGCGAGCTCGGGCTGGAAAACGATCCGCTGTTCAAGCTGGCGATGGCGCTCGAAAAGGTGGCGCTGGAAGACGAGTACTTCGTTTCGCGCAAGCTGTATCCGAACGTCGATTTCTATTCCGGCATCGTGCAGTCGGCGCTCGGCATCCCGGTGTCGCTGTTCACCGGGATCTTCGCGATGGCGCGCACGGTCGGCTGGATCGCGCAATGGAATGAAATGATTTCCGATCCGGAACAAAAGATCGGGCGTCCGCGGCAGTTGTTCGTCGGTTCGCCGATGCGCGATGTGGTGCCGATCGACCAGCGTTCCTGAGCGGTCTGACGCCCTGGAAAAAAGCGAGCCCTCCTGGCTCGCTTTTTTTGTTCGGGGGCCTTGTATGCTATGCTTCGAACCTGTTCGAATTTGTCCGAAATACAGCCCTTCCCCACAACTTGATGTGCAATCCGCTAACCGGTCAGGCCGTGTCGCGGAAGGTTAGACCAACCCGCTAATCTCGCGAAGCGCGAAGAAAGGTGAGCAAGATGATGCAGCAATCCCGAGCCAGTTCCTATCTGTCGGGTGGAAATGCTCCGTACATTGAAGAATTGTACGAGTCCTATCTGAATAATCCCGGTTCGGTTTCCGATGGCTGGCGTGCCTACTTCGACGCCATGCAGCACGTGCCGGCCGTCGACGGCTCCACCCGCCCCGATGTCGCCCATGCGAACGTGATCGCCTCCTTCGCCGAGCGCGCGAAGCAGGGCCCGATCCGCACCGTGGTGGCCTCGGCCGACGCCGAGCTGGGCCGCAAGCGGGTGGCCGTCACGCAACTGATCGCCGCCTACCGCTACCTCGGCACGCACTGGGCCAATCTCGATCCGCTGCAGCGCCAGGAGCGGCCGAATATCCCGGAACTCGATCCGGCGTTCTACGGCTTCACCGACGCCGACATGGACACGGTGTTCACCATCAGCAACACCTATTTCGGCCACGAGACCGCGACCCTGCGCGATCTGCTGAACATGCTGCGCGACACCTACTGCCGCTCGATCGGCGCCGAGTTCATGTACATGAGCGACCCGGCGCAAAAGCGCTGGATGCAGGAAAAGCTTGAATCGAGCCGCTCGATGGCCAATTTCCCGGTCGAGAAGAAGCGCCATATCCTCGACCGCCTGACCGCCGCCGAAGGCCTGGAGCGCTATCTGCATACCAAGTACGTCGGCCAGAAGCGCTTTTCGCTGGAAGGCGGCGAAAGCTTCATTGCCTCGCTGGATGAAGCGATCCAGCGCGCCGGCAGCAAGGGCATCCAGGAGATCGTGATCGGCATGGCGCACCGTGGCCGCCTGAACGTGCTGGTCAACACGCTCGGCAAGACGCCGCAGGAACTGTTTGCAGAATTCGAAGGCAGGCACGGCGACGACCTGCCGGCCGGCGACGTCAAGTATCACCAGGGCTTCTCGTCCGATATCAGCTCCGCCGGCGGCCCGGTCCACCTGTCGCTGGCGTTCAACCCGTCGCACCTGGAGATCGTGAATCCAGTGGTTGAGGGCTCGGTGCGCGCCCGCATGGAGCGCCGCAACGACCGCGACGGTTCGCAGGTGCTGCCGATCCTGGTGCACGGTGATGCTGCCTTCGCCGGCCAGGGCGTGGTGATGGAAACGCTGAACCTGGCGCAGACGCGCGGCTACGGCACCAGCGGTACGCTGCACATCGTGATCAACAACCAGATCGGCTTCACCACCTCGGATCCGCGCGACTCGCGCTCGACGCTGTATTGCACCGACGTCGTCAAGATGATCGAGGCGCCGGTGTTGCACGTCAATGGCGACGATCCGGAAGCGGTGGTGCTGGCAACCCAGATTGCGCTCGACTTCCGCCTCGAGTTCAAGAAAGACATCGTGGTCGACATCGTCTGCTACCGCAAGTTGGGCCACAACGAGCAGGACACGCCGGCGCTGACGCAGCCGCTGATGTACAAGAAGATCGCCCAGCATCCGGGCACGCGCAAGCTGTACGCCGACAAGCTGGTGACGCAGGGCGCGATCGACGCTGCGACCGGCGACGCGATGGTGGCTGCCTATCGGGAAGCGATGGACAGCGGCAAGCATGCGGTCGATCCGGTCATTTCCAACTTCAAGAACAAGTACGCGGTCGACTGGATGCCGTTCCTGAACCGCAAATGGACCGACGCCGCCGACACTGCGGTGCCACTGGCCGAACTGAAGCGGCTGTCGGCGCGCATCACCGCGGTGCCGGACAACTTCAAGGTCCACCCGTTGGTGGAAAAAGTGCTGGCCGACCGCGCCGCGATGGGTAATGGTGAGATGAAGCTGGACTGGGGCATGGGCGAGCATCTGGCGTTCGCGTCGCTGGTGGCGTCCGGCTATGCGATCCGCATCACCGGCCAGGACGCCGGACGCGGCACCTTCATGCACCGGCATGCGGTGCTGCATGATCAGAACCGCGAGCGCTGGGATGCCGGCACCTACATTCCGCTGCAGCACGTGTCGGACAAGCAGGCGCCGTTCCGCGTCATCGATTCGGTGCTGTCGGAAGAAGCGGTGCTCGGCTTCGAGTACGGCTACTCGACCGCCGAGCCGAACACGCTGACGATCTGGGAAGCGCAGTTCGGCGACTTCGCCAACGGTGCGCAGGTCGTGATCGACCAGTTCATCAGCTCCGGCGAAGTGAAATGGGGGCGCGCTTCGGGCCTGGTGATGATGCTGCCGCACGGCTATGAAGGGCAGGGACCGGAGCACTCGTCGGCGCGCCTGGAGCGCTATCTGCAGCTGTGCGCCGACAACAACATGCAGGTGGTGCAGCCGACCACCGCGGCGCAGATCTTCCACTTGCTGCGGCGCCAGATGATCCGCCTGTTCCGCAAGCCCCTGGTGATCATGACGCCGAAGTCGCTGCTGCGCAACAAGGACGCCGGCTCGCCGCTGACGGAACTGGCCAAGGGCACGTTCCAGACCGTGATCGGCGAAGTCGATCCGAAGATCGACGCCAAGAAAGTCAAGCGCGTGATCGCCTGCTCCGGCAAGGTGTACTACGACCTGGTCAACGCCCGCACCGAGCGCGCGCAGAGCGACACCGCGATCATCCGCCTGGAGCAGCTGTACCCGTTCCCGCACAAGGCGTTGGCGACGGAGTTGAAGAAGTTCCCCAACTTCACCGAGCTGGTGTGGGCGCAGGACGAGCCGCAGAACCAGGGCGCGTGGTTCCAGATCCAGCACAACATCTTCGAGAACATGGAAGCCGGCCAGCGCCTGGCCTATGCCGGCCGTCCGGCCTCGGCCTCGCCCGCGGTCGGCTATTACGACAAGCACTACGCGCAGCAGAAAGCCTTGCTCGACACTGCGTTTTCCAAGCTCAAGGGCTTCGTGCTGACCAAATAAGACCGGCGGCGGGGCAGAAGCTGGCCCGCCGCTAGAACAACCCGAAACGGAGAGTTACATGGCAATACTTGAAGTCAAAGTTCCGCAACTGTCGGAATCGGTCGCCGAGGCGACCCTGCTGCAGTGGCACAAGAAGGTCGGGGAAGCGGTCGCACGCGACGAAAATCTGATCGACATCGAAACCGACAAGGTGGTGCTGGAACTGCCGGCGCCGGATGCCGGCGTCATCACGCAAATCGTCAAGAACGACGGCGCCACCGTGGTGGCCGGCGAAGTGATCGCGATGATCGACACCGACGCCACCGCAGGCGCCGCTGCGCCGGCAGCCGCCGTAGCCCCGGCTCCGGCCACGCAGGCGGCACC
>JBATWJ010000408.1:0-2979 GCA_049672545.1 Burkholderiaceae bacterium | reverse complement strand
CTTCATGCCGGCAGCGGCGGGCGACACCGCGCAAGTCGTCGACCATCCGCGCCGACAGCGCATTGCGCGTGGCCGGCTGGCCGAGCGTCACGTACAGCACGCCGCCGCGGCGCTGGACGTCGAGCGTGGAGATTTCCATCTGCCGCTCCTTTGCTAACGCGCCTGCTTGCCGGGATGGATGCCCATGGTCTTGGCGATGATGCCCATCATCACTTCGTCGGCGCCGCCGCCGATCGACGCCAGCCTGCCGTCGCGGTACATGCGCGATACCGGGTTTTCCCAGGTGAAGCCCATGCCGCCCCAGAACTGCAGGCAGGCATCCGGCACGATGCGCATCAGGCGCCCCGCCTTCAGCTTCGCCATCGATGCCAGTTCGGTCACGTCCTGGCCGCCGACGTACAGCGCGCAGGCGCGGTAGGTCAGCGCGCGCAGGCATTCGACTTCGGTCTTCAGCTCGGTCAGCCGGAAATAGACGTACTGGTTGTCCAACAGCCGGGTGCCGAACATCTGACGCTCGCGCGCCCATTCGATGGTCCAGTCGATGCAGTTGGCCAGCGCCTGGATGCTGTTGGCGGCGCACCACAGGCGCTCTTCCTGGAACTGCTGCATCTGGTAGGTGAAACCCATGCCCTCCTGCCCGACCGCGTAGCGCTGTGGCACGCGCACCTCGTCGAAATGGATCAGGCCGGTGTCGGAACTGTTCATGCCGATCTTGCGGATCTTCCGGGCGACCGATACGCCCGGGGTGTCCATCGGCACCATGATCAGGGTCTTGTTCCGGTGCGGCGCGCCATCCGAGGTATTGGCCAGCACGCACATCCAGTCCGCCTGCAGGCTGTTGGTGATCCACATCTTGCTGCCGTTGATCACGTAGTCGTCGTCGTCCTTGCGGGCGCTGGTCTTGATCGAGGCGACGTCGGAGCCGCCGCCCGCTTCCGAAACGCCGATGCAGCCGACCATGTCGCCGGCGATCGCCGGCGCCAGGAATTCGCGGCACAGCGCATCCGAACCGAAGCGCGCCAATGCCGGCGTGCACATGTCGGTCTGCACGCCGATCGCCATCGGCACCGCGCCGCAATGCACGTGCCCGAGCGTCTCCGCCATCACCAGCGAATAGGAATAATCCAGCCCCAGGCCGCCGTATTCAACCGGCTTGCAGATGCCGAGAAAGCCGAGCTCGCCCATTTTCTTGAAAACCTCGTGGGCGGGAAAGATCTCCGCCTCTTCCCATTCGTCCACGTAGGGATTGATCTCGGTATCGATGAAGCGCTTCAGGTTGCGCTGCAGTTCCTGGTGTTCGTGCGTGAATTGCATGGGACGCTCCTTGCGGGGGACGGGTTGTCAGGGTCTTGCCACGCCAAACTGCAGCGGGCGCAGCGTTCGGCGCGCGGCGTCGGCGCAGATCGACAGCGCCATCGCCAATACCGGGCGCGTGTCGCGCGGATCGATCACGCCGTCGTCCAGCATCAGGCCGGAGGTGTAGAACGCGCCGGTCTGCCGCTCGAAGGTAGCGACGATGTTCTGCTTCAGCTGTTCCAGCGCGGCGGCATCGACCGTGCGCCCCTTGCGGCGGGCGCCGGCCTCCATCACGCTGGCCATGGTGCCGGCCGCCTGCTCCGCCCCCATCACGGCAGTGCGCGCATTCGGCCAGGAAAAGCAGAAGTCGGGCTGATAGCCGGTGCCGCACATGCCATAGTTGCCAGCGCCGAAACTGGCGCCGCACATCAGCGTGATGCGCGGCACGTTGGCGTTGGAAACGGCCTGGATCATCTTCGAGCCGTGCTTGATCATGCCGGCCTGCTCAGATTCCTTGCCGACGATGAAGCCGGTGGTGTTCTGCAGGAACAGCAGCGGCGTGCCGGACTGGCAGCAAGCCTGGATGAAATGCGTGGCCTTGCTGGCGCCGGCCGGGTCGAGCGGGCCGTTGTTGGTCAGGATACCGACGCGCTGACCGCAGATCGCCGCATGGCCGGTGACGGTGGCGGCGCCGTAGGCCGGCTTGAATTCGAGGAAATCCGAACCGTCGACGATGCGCGCCAGCACCTCGCGCATGTCGACCGGCTTGCGCAGCGCCGCCGGCATCAGGCCGAGCAATTCCTCGGCTGCGTGGCGCGGCGGCGCATAGCCGCGCTGCGGCGGCGCCGGGTCGCGGTTCCAGTCCAGCGCGGCGACGATATCGCGCGCGATGCGCAGCGCATCGGCATCGTTGTCGGCGACGTATTCGGCCAGCCCGGACAGCGTCGCGTGCATGTCGGCACCGCCCAGCTCTTCCTCGGTCGCGATCTCGCCGGTGGCAGCCTTCAGCAACGGCGGACCGGCCAGGAATGCGCGCGCGCGGCCGCGCACCATCACCACGTAATCCGACAGGCCCGGCATGTAGGCGCCGCCGGCGGTGGACGAGCCGTGCACCACGGTGACGACCGGGATGCCGGCCGCCGACAGTCGCGCAAGGTTGTAGAAAACGCTGCCGCCGTGGATGAAATGCTCGACCCGATATTCGAGCAGGTTGGCGCCGGCGCTTTCGACCAGATGGATGAACGGCAGCTTTTTCGCCAGCGCGATCGCCTGTGCGCGCAGCATCTTGTGCAGCCCGGCCATTTTCATCGCGCCGGCGTCGATGCCGGAATCGGAGGCGACCACCATCGCCCGCACGCCGCACACATGGCCGATGCCGGCAATGACGCCGCCGCCCGGAATGCTCTTTTCCTCGTCCGGCGTGTCGGCCAGATAGCCGGCCAGCGTCGACAGTTCCAGGAACGGCGCACCGGCGTCCAGCAGGCGGGCGACGCGCACGCGCGGCAGCAACTGGCCGCGCTTGTCGAACAGTGGCTTGGATGCGGCCGACGCGGCGCGGGTGCGGGCTTCGAGCACGCGCAGTTGCTCGATCTGCTGCAGCAGCGCCGCACGGTTGTGCGCGAACTGCGCGTCGCCGGTGTCGATCCGGGATTCGATGACCGGCATGGCTAGTCATGCCCCGAT
>JBATWJ010000407.1:0-32144 GCA_049672545.1 Burkholderiaceae bacterium | reverse complement strand
GATCTGGCGCACCGCGCCGGCGCGGCGCAGCGCCAGCGCGAACGAGCCTCCGATCAGGCCGACGCCGAAGATCGCGACCTTGTCCAGCACCGGCGGGGAAGGGATCGGGGAAACGGTCATGCGCTGTCGGCTCCGGACGCTAGGCCAACGCGTTTTTCAGCGCCGCAATGCAAGCTGCGTTTTCCTGTGGCAAACCGATCGAAATGCGCAGCCATTGCGGCAAGCCATAGTTGCCGACCGGCCGCACGATCACGCCCTGCTTCAGCAAGGCCAGATTGACGCGCGCGCCGGCGCCGTCGTCGTCGCCGACTTTGACCAGCACGAAATTGCCGTAGGACGGCACGTATTCCAGCCCCATCGCGTCGAACGCCTGCGTCAGCTGCTGGTAGCCCTCGCGGTTGACGGCGGCGCTTTTCTGCAGGAACGCGTGGTCATTCAATGCCGCAATCGCCGCCGCCTGTGCCAGCGCATTGACGTTGAACGGCTGGCGGATGCGATTCAACAGGTCGGTCAGGCCGGCCTGCGCGATGCCGAAGCCAACCCGCAGCCCGGCCAGCCCGAAGGCCTTGGACAGCGTGCGCGACACCAGCAGGTTCGGGTATTGCCGCACCCAGTCGATCGAATCGTATTGCAGCTCCGGCGCCAGGTATTCGTTGTAGGCTTCGTCCAGCACCACCACCACCTGCGGCGGCACCTTCTTCAGGAAGGCATCGATCTGCGCCGCCGGCAGGAAGGTACCGGTCGGGTTGTTCGGATTGGCAATGAAGACGATCCGGGTATCGGCCGCGATCGCCGCCGCCATCGCTTCCAGATCATGGCCATGCGCCTTCGCCGGCACCACGATCGCGCGCCCGCCGACGGCCTGCGTCGACAGCGGATAGACCGCGAACGAATACTCGGCAAACACGGTCGACTGCCCGGGCTGCACCAGCGCGTGCGCGGCCAGTTCCAGGATGTCGTTGCTGCCGTTGCCGAGCGTGATCCAGTCCTGCGGCACGCCGTGCCGGGCGCTGATCGCCGCCTTCAGCTCGAAGCCGTTGCCGTCCGGATAGCGGGCGCCGTCGGTCGCGGCCGCCAGCATTGCCTGCCGCGCCGCTTCCGACATGCCGAGCGGATTTTCGTTGGAAGCGAGCTTGACGATCGCCGCCTCGTCGAGGCCGAACTCGCGCGCGACTTCGGAGATCGGCCTGCCGCCCTGGTAGGGAGCGATGGCCCGCACATATTCTGGTCCGAATTGAATCGACATGGTGACTCCAAAGAGATTGAACAACGAAGGCGCCGGGCGGCGCCGCGCCAGCTACAGGCTGACCGGATAAGAGCCGAGCACCTTGAAAAAGGCGGCATTTTCCTTCAGTTCCGCCAGTGCCCGCGCCACCTTTTCATCCTCGGCGTGGCCTTCGATATCGACGTAAAAATAATATTCCCAGGCGCCCATGCGGGCCGGGCGCGATTCGAAGCGCGTCATCGACACGCCGTGCGCCGCCAGCGGCGCCAGCAGCTTGTAGACGGCGCCGGCCTTGTTCGGCACCGACAGCACCAGCGAGGTCTGGTCGCGGTCGCTCGGCGCGGTGCGCAGCCGTCCGACCACCGCGAAGCGGGTGCGGTTATGCGGATCGTCCTGCACGTGCGCCTTGACCACCTGCAAGCCGTAGCGCTGGCCGGCGATCTCGCCGGCGATCGCGGCCACCGCCGGATCTTCGCTGGCCAAGCGCGCCGCCTCGCCATTGGAGGCGACCGCCTGCCGGCGGATGTTCGGATGATTCTGGTTTAGCCAGCCCTGGCACTGCGCCAATGCCTGCGCATGCGCGCAGATGCGCTCGACGCCCTGCATCGAGCCGCTTTTGGTCATCAGGCTGTGATGCACCGGGATCGAGACCTCGCCGCTGATCGAGAGCGTGGTCTGCAGCAGCAGATCGAGCGTGCGGTTGACCGCGCCCTCGGCCGAATTCTCGACCGGCACCACGCCGAATTCAGCGGTGCCGGCCTCGGTCGCGCGAAACACTTCGTCGATCGAGTTGCACGGCTGGCCCTCGACGCTGTGTCCGAACTGCTGGTACACCGCCTGCTCGCTGAAGGTGCCGACCGGACCGAGAAACGCGACCACCGCGCGCTTTTCCAGCGCCCGGCAGGCGGACATGATTTCGCGGAAGATCACCTGCACATCGCCGTCCGGCAGCGGGCCGGGATTGCGTTCGGCGACGCTGCGCAAGACCTGGATTTCCCGTTCCGGCCGGTACACCGGAGCGTCAGTCTGCGCCTTCACGTGCCCGACTTCCTGGGCGACGCGGGCGCGGCGGTTCAGCAGGTCGAGGATTTGCGCATCGATCGCGTCGATCTGCGCCCGCAAGGGTTGGAGTTTGTCGTCGCTCATGGAAATGGCTGGTGAAAACCGGTGCCGGCGCGGGGACCGCGCGGCGGCGCTCAGGCGCGCTTCTTTTCGAATTCCCGCAGGTAGTCGATCAGCGCCTGCACGCCCTCGACCGGCATCGCATTGTAAATCGACGCCCGCATGCCACCGACCGATTTGTGGCCCTTCAGCTGCAGCAGGCCGCGCTCCTTGGCGCCGGCCAGAAAGGCGTCATTCAGTGTTTCATCGGCGAGGAAGAACGGCACGTTCATGCGCGAGCGGCAGTCGCGGTCGACGCGGGTCAGATAGAAATCGCTGGCATCGAGGAAGTCGTACAGCAGCGCCGCCTTGGCGATATTGCGGCGCTCCATCGCGGCCACGCCGCCCTGGCGCTTGAGCCACTGGAACACCAGTCCGGCGATATAGATCGCATAGGTCGGCGGCGTGTTGTACATCGAATGATTGTCGGCCACCAACTTCCAGTCGAACGCCGATGGGCAGATCGGCAGCGCGTGGCCGATCAAATCCTCGCGCGCAATCACCAGCGTCAAGCCGGCCGGACCGATGTTCTTTTGCGCGCCACCGTAGATGACGCCAAATTTCGACACGTCGATGACGCGCGACAGGATGTGCGACGACATATCGGCCACCAGCGGCGCACCGTTGGTGTCGGCACCGACCTCGGGCGTGAAATGGTATTCGACGCCGCCGATCGTCTCATTGGTGCACAAGTGAACGTAGGCCGGCTTGGCAGACAACTTCCATTCGGAACGCGGCGGAACGGTCGTGAAGCCGGACGCTTCGGCCGACGCCGCCACGTTCACCGCGCAGTATTTCCTCGCTTCCTTGATCGACTTGGTCGACCACGAGCCAGTATTGATGAAATCGACTACCGCCGGCTCGGCCGCGCGCCCCAGCAGATTGAGCGGCACGATCGCGTTCTCGCCGATGCCGCCGCCCTGCAGGAACAGGACCCGGTAGTTGTCCGGCACCGCCAACAGTTCACGCAGATCGGCTTCGGCGGTTTCGATGATCGAGCCGAATTCCTTACCGCGATGGCTCATTTCCATCACCGACATGCCACTGCCGCGCCAGTCCAGCATGTCATCGGCAGCCTGCCGCAGCACGTCCTTTGGCAGCACCGCCGGGCCGGCGGAGAAATTGTAGATCGATGCCATCATTCCTCCGCGTTGTCGGCCGCTTCGCGCTCGTCCTCGACATCCGATTCCACCACGCGCTGCAGGCCGGACAGGCGGGTACCGTCTTCGACGGCGATCAGCGTCACGCCCTGGGTGGCGCGGCCCATTTCGCGGATTTCCGCAACGCGCGTGCGGATCAGCACGCCGCCGGTGGTGATCAGCATGATCTCGTCGCTTGCCTGCACCAGCGTCGCCGCTACCACCTTGCCGTTGCGCTCGGATGTCGAGATCGCGATCATGCCCTTGGTGCCGCGGCCGTGGCGCGTGTATTCGTCGATCGGAGTGCGCTTGCCGAAGCCATTCTCGGTCGCCGTCAGCACCGACCGCTGCTCATTGGCGTTTTCCGCCACCAGCATCGCGATCACGGCCTGGCCGTCTTCCAGGTTCATGCCGCGCACGCCGCGCGCGGTGCGCCCCATCGGCCGCACGTCGTTCTCGTCGAAGCGCACCGCCTTGCCGGCGTCGGAAAACAGCATCACGTCCTGGTGGCCGTCGGTCAGCGCGGCGCCGATCAGGAAATCGCCATCGTCCAGGTCGACCGCGATGATGCCGGCCTTGCGCGGATTCTTGAAATCGGCCAGCGACGTCTTCTTGACCGTCCCGAGCGAAGTTGCCATGAAGACGTAGCGGTCCTCCGGGAAGCTGCGGTTGGCGCCGGATAGCGGCAGGATGACGGTGATCTTTTCGCCATCCTGCAGCGGGAACATGTTGACGATCGGCCGGCCGCGCGAATTGCGCGATCCCTGCGGCACTTCCCATACCTTGAGCCAGTACAGCCGGCCGCGATTGGAAAAGCACAGGATGTAGTCGTGGGTGTTGGCGATGAACAACTGGTCGATCCAGTCGTCTTCCTTGGTGGCGGTGGCCTGCTTGCCACGGCCGCCGCGCTTCTGCGCCCGGTATTCGGAGACCGGCTGCGACTTCATGTAGCCGGTATGCGACAGCGTCACCACCATGTCCTGCGGCGTGATCAGGTCTTCGGTGGCGAGGTCGGTCGGATTCAGTTCGATCTGTGAACGGCGCACGTCCTTGGCGCCTTCGCCATATTCGTTCTTGGCCGCGACCAGCTCGTCGGTGATGATCGCGGTCACGCGCGCCGGCTTGGCCAGGATATCGAGCAGATCGGCAATCTGCTCCATCACTTCCTTGTATTCGTTGACGATCTTGTCCTGCTCCAGGCCTGTCAGACGCTGCAGGCGCATTTGCAGGATTTCCTGCGCCTGGTCGTCGGACAGCTTGTACAGGCCGTCGCCCTGCATGCCGTAATGGGGCGGCAGGTTTTCCGGGCGGAAGGCTTCGATACCGCCGGCTTCCCTGGTATCGGCACGCGCCAGCATCTGGCGCACCAGCGACGAATCCCAGGCGCGCGCCATCAGTTCGGCCTTGGCCACGGGTGGCGTCGGCGCCGCCTTGATGATGGCGATGAAATCGTCGATGTTGGCCAGCGCCACCGCCAGCCCTTCCAGCACGTGGCCGCGCTCGCGCGCCTTGCGCAGCTCGAACACCGTGCGGCGCGTGACCACCTCGCGGCGGTGCGACAGGAAGCACTCCAGCATCTGCTTCAGGTTCAGCAGACGCGGCTGGCCGTCGACCAGCGCCACCATGTTCATACCGAAGGTGTCCTGCAGCTGGGTCTGCTTGTACAGATTGTTCAGCACCACGTCCGCCACTTCACCGCGCTTCAGCTCGATCACCACGCGCATGCCGGACTTGTCGGATTCGTCGCGGATGTCGGAAATGCCTTCCAGCTTCTTGTCGCGCACCAGTTCGGCGATGCGTTCCAGCAGCGACTTCTTGTTGACCTGGTACGGCAGCTCATCGACGATGATGGCGCTACGGTGATCCTTGCCGAATTCCTCGAAGTGAGTACGCGCGCGCATCACGATGCGACCGCGGCCGGTACGATAGCCGTCGCGCACCCCCGAGACGCCGTAGATGATGCCGGCGGTCGGAAAATCGGGCGCCGGAATGATTTCGATCAGCTCGTCCACCGTGCATTGGGCGTTGTGCAGCACGTGCAGCGCGCCGTCGATCACCTCGGTGATGTTGTGCGGCGGGATGTTGGTGGCCATGCCGACCGCAATGCCGGAGGCGCCGTTGATCAGCAGGTTCGGGATCCGGGTCGGCAGGACCGACGGCTCTTTTTCCTTGCCGTCGTAGTTGGGGACGAAATCGACCGTTTCCTTGTCGATGTCGGCCAGGATTTCGCCGGCAATCTTGTCCAGCCGGCACTCGGTGTAGCGCATCGCCGCCGCGTTGTCGCCGTCGACCGAGCCGAAATTGCCCTGACCGTCGACCAGCGTGTAGCGCAGCGAAAAATCCTGCGCCATTCGTACCAGCGTGTCATAGATCGACTGGTCGCCATGCGGGTGATATTTACCCATCACTTCGCCGACCACGCGCGCACACTTGACGTACGGCCGGTTCCAGACATTGTTCATTTCGTGCATGGCGAACAATACCCGGCGATGGACCGGCTTCAAGCCGTCCCGCACGTCCGGCAGGGCGCGCCCGACGATCACGCTCATCGCATAATCGAGATAGCTCTTGCGCATCTCCTCTTCGAGCGAGATCGGAAGGGTTTCTTTGGCGAATTGTTCCATGGACGACTGTCAATCTAGGCAAGCGAATGATCGCGGTGCAGCGCAGTAATCATTCGTGATTTCAAAGCTTTGGATTTTACCATGCAGGCCTATCTAGCCGCGTTCGCTGGGACGCCGGCGGCGCCGTAGCGCGCCACCGAATGGAAAGGTTTCCTTTGAAAAAATATGTTTAAATGGATGTTTGAAGTCTGCAATCCCGCTTGTTTAACAATAGAGAAAGCTATGCGCCATCAATTGGCCTTGGGCCTTGTGCTCGGCTGCGTCAGCGCCGCCGTTCTGGCCCAGGCAACGACTTCCATTCAGGCGCCGCCCGCCGCCAGCGCCTACGCCGGGAACGGTAATGGCGCGATCATGCGCAGCGGCGACGGTTTGTGCTGGCGCACCGGCTACTGGACGCCGGACGACGCGGTAACGGGCTGCGACGGCCAGCTCACACCACCGATCGCCAAGCCGACGGCACCGCCGATCGTCACCACTCCGTCGACCGCCACTCAAACGTCGGTACCGGCGCCAACCGCTGCGGCACCGGCGCGCTGCGACTTCACTGCCACGCTGGCGGGAGATGACATGTTCGGCTTCGATCAGGCGAAACTCTCGACAAGCGCCAAAAACCGGCTCGACACGGAAATATTGCCCAGAATTCAATCCTGCGCCGTGATCGATGCGCTGGTCGTCAGCGGCCATACCGATCGCCTGGGCACTCCCGCCTATAACGTGAAGCTGTCGCAGCAACGGGCCGACGCCGTCGCTTCGTACCTGAAAGACCACGCGATTTCCTCGCCGATCGAAAGCCAGGGTTTGGCAGACCGACAAGCGCTCCAGGTGTGCGACGGCCGTTTAAAGGGGAAAAAATTACGTGATTGCCTCGCGCCCAACCGTCGAGTAGAGATAGTTGTGCGCGGGATGGGGAAATAAACGATTTTATTGTTATTTGTCAAACATCCCAAGCAATAGTGCTTTAAGAGTCAGAATTGGGCGCCCGATTAACGTTGTTAAAACACAACAAAGTCGCAAAAACGTCGCTTAGCCGATTTGACAACCTTAGCCCCATGTTCATGCCTGTGGCAAAATGGTGTTTAAGTTCATTGCATGTGAACAATTCTTAACATGCAACGGTCTGAACCGTAGTAACACCCGTTTTTGAGTCGTAAATACTTGTTGCGCAGTTAAAATCTGCGGATATCTCACCCGAGAGGAGAAACATGAATAAATTAGGAAAACTCGTCTTCGCTGCGTCCGCAGTCGTCGCATTCTCTGCATCTGCGCAGGAAAACATCCAGGCCAAGACGCCGAACAGCGCCTACGTGCAGGATGCCCGCGGCGTAATCGCCCGCGATCCGTTCGGCCTGTGCTGGCATACCGGCTACTGGACTCCGGCTGATTCGGTACCGGGCTGCGACGGCGAAATCGTCAAGGCTGCCGCTCCCGCCGCCGCTCCGGCCCCTGCGCCGGCTCCGGCTCCGGCTCCGGCTCCGGCCGCTCCGACTTCGGAAAAGGTGACCTTCGCCGCCGATACGTTCTTCGACTTCGACAAGTCCGTGCTGAAGCCGGATGGCAAGGCCAAGTTGGACGATCTGGTTTCCAAGCTGCAAGGCATGAACCTGGAAGTCATCATCGCCGTCGGCCACACCGACTCGATCGGCACCGATGCCTACAACCAGAAGCTGTCGATCCGCCGCGCCGAATCGGTCAAGGCCTATCTGGTGTCGAAGGGCATCGAAGCAAATCGCGTCTACACCGAAGGCAAGGGTGAAAAGCAGCCGGTCGCCAGCAACAAGACCGCCGAAGGCCGCGCCAAGAACCGCCGCGTGGAAATCGAAGTGGTCGGTACGCGCACCAAGTAATCGAGCTGTTTTCGATTCGAACCCCGCCTCGGCGGGGTTTTTTTATTGCTCCGACGGCGCACCCAAGGATGGGAGGCTCCTAGAACACCAACTTCCGCTATCATTGACCACATGAATGCCGATCCCCTGGAACTGCAAAAATTCAGCGCACTGGCCCATCTATGGTGGGATCCTGCTTCCGAATTCCGCCCTTTGCATGAAATCAACCCGCTGCGGCTGAACTGGATCAACGGACATGCGCCGCTGGCCGGCAAGTCGGTGCTCGACGTCGGCTGTGGCGGCGGTATCCTGGCGGAATCGATGGCCCAGCGCGGCGCCCGTGTCAAAGGTATCGACCTTTCGGAAAAAGCCCTGAAAGTCGCCGAACTGCATGGGCTGGAAACCGGCGTCGGTGTCGACTACGAATTGATTGCTGCCGAAGACCTGGCTGCTCGCGAACCGGCCTCCTACGATATCGTCACCTGTATGGAAATGCTGGAACACGTGCCGGAACCGGCGCGGGTGGTACAAGCTTGCGCAGCGCTGGTGAAGCCAGGCGGACGCGTCTTCTTTTCGACACTGAATCGTAATCCGAAATCCTACCTGTTCGCCGTCATCGGCGCGGAATATCTGCTGCGCCTGCTGCCCCGCGGCACCCACGACTACGTCAAGTTCATCACGCCGGCCGAGCTGGCGCAGTTCGCCCGCAGTGCGGGATTGACGGTCGATCAGTTGAAAGGCATGGGCTATAACCCGCTCACGCGCACCTATTCTCTGAATCGGGACACCAGCGTCAATTATCTGGTCGCCTGTACCCGGTCGGCATGAGCGCCACGTCCCGTCGTTCGCCGCAGCCGCCAGAACCGGCGACCTTGCCGCTACCGCGCGCCATCCTGTTCGACCTGGACGGAACCCTCGCCGATACCGCCCCGGATCTGGCGGCCGCCGTCAACCGCCTACTGGTGGCGCGCGGACTGGAACCCACCCCGTATGAGCGCCTGCGGCCATTCGCCTCGGCCGGCGCACGCGGCCTGATCGGCGCCGCGTTCGACCTGCGACCGGAGGACACCGGCTACGATGAACTGCGCATCGCCTTCCTGGAAAATTACGAATCCCGGCTGGCCGAAGAAAGCCGGCTGTTTGCCGGCATTCCCGAGCTGCTGCGCGCCCTGCGGCAAGCGGACATCGGTTGGGGAGTGGTCACCAACAAGGCTGCCCGCTTCACCGAACCGCTGATCCCGCAGCTCGGCCTGCAGCATGCCGGCTGCGTGATTTCCGGCGATACCGCCTCCCATCCGAAACCGCATCCGGCGCCCCTGCTGGAAGCGGCGCGCCGCCTGGGACTGGCGGCCGCCGATTGCTGGTACGTCGGCGACGACTTGCGCGACATCCAGGCCGGACGGGCGGCCGGCATGGCCACGGTGGCCGCAGCATGGGGCTATTGCGGCGCGCTGGAACCATCCACTTGGGAAGCCGACGCGATCGCACAGACGCCGGCGGAATTGCTCGAACGCATCCATGGGCTGCTCGCTGCGTCCGTGCAAGGCGCCATTCGTCTCGATTGACGACGTGGTTTCACCGGTCCGGAAAACGGTCTTGAAAGCGGCCGGTCCGCATCCATATTGAATACGCTACAATGCAAGTCCTCTTTGGGGGCGACCTGGTTTCGACAGGGGTTGCAAAGCAGCGCAGGGCATACCGAGGGCTGGTCACCTCGTAAATCCAACCGGAAAAGTAATAACTGCAAACGATAACTCGTACGCACTAGCCGCTTAATAACCGGTTAGCTCCACAGCGTCTCGTCCCTGGGGCGTGCTGGCAACAGCGGTGGAGTCATTCACAGGGAATCGCGTTGCGTCGGGTCACTTGGCGCAACGTTAAATTTAGGTGACTCGCCTTGACGAAGCGCGCACGTCCGCGTCGTCCGGGTCAAATCAAAAGGCTGTGCTAAGTATGTAGAACTGTCTGTCGAGTGCTCTTGGACGCGGGTTCGATTCCCGCCGCCTCCACCACATACAAGGGCTCGGATAGTCTCCGGGCCCTTTTTTTTGCCTGAAATCCCCGCGTGGCGCGGGGTTCCGGCCGATGGGCTTGCGGATGCCATCCTGCCGCTCGGCTCCAAAATCGGCGTTTTCCGGGCGTTTTTCCCGTCCAGGGTCGTCTCTGTCTCTGTTTGGCTTGCGGGTAGTCGCAGCCTGAAGCCGCCAAAATCAACCACTTACACACCCTGGTTCGCTGTCAACCGCGCCCGCCGGTCAAGCATCGAACCGCGCCACGACCGCACGTTGCGCCGTCCAGTCCACCGGCAACGGGTTGCGCTGGAACCACAGCAGACTCATGCATCGGGGCTGCTGCCCGGCATAGATCGCCTTCACGATGTCCGGTTCCAGCAGCGTCAGGCGCAGCAGTTCGTTGACCGTGGAATGGTGCAAGCCTTCGCGCTTGGCGATCTCGCTGCCGGTTTCGACCACGCCGTCGTCGAGCAACTGCTGCCAGTAGAACGCCCGCGACAGTGCCGTCAGCAAGGGCTGGTCGTGGACGGCGGCCGTCTTGGCCTGCACCTGCGCCACCGCAGGCCGCACCACCACGGCCCGGCCGCCGCGCTTCCTGATCTTGATCGGAATGAAGGTCGTCAGCCGGATTTCGTCGCCGTCGCGCCGCTCACGTTTTTCCGCCAAACCGGTGGCTTCGATTTTGGGCTTGTTCTTCACGCATCCTCCGCTTCCAGTTCCTGCAACTCCGCGCCGATGGTGCCGGGCAGCAAGTCGGCCACCAACTCCTGCCAGCCAAGGTCGCGCCACACGATTTCCAGCCCGTCGTCACCCAGCACCACCCTCTCGATCAGCAACTGCGCCAGCCGCCGCTGCTCGGCTGGATAGAGCGTGGGCCACATCGCCGCGAGGTTGCGCATCGGCAGCACCACCTGGGGCTCGTCCAGGTTAGGCCGGATGACGTGCATCTGATCCACAACCCGCTGCACGATGTGCGGGGCCTGCAGCGCCATCACGATCTGCTCGACAACCAGCGCCTCGATGGGCTCGGCAGGCAACGACCCGTGCCGACTGGCCCACGCACCCATGCGCCGGTGAAGTACCGGCGTGTAGTAGCCGTACCGTTTGCCTTTCTTGTTGGTGTAGGTCGGCATCAGCTTCTCGCCGTCGTCGGTGAACAGCAGCCCCGACAGCAAGGGTTCGACCTCGCCGCGCGCCACGCGCTTGCGTTGCCGTGCTTCCGTTTCGATCAGCGCGTGAACGGCATCCCACTGCGCCTGCGTGATCAGGGCCTGATGCTCGCCGGGGTAGCTCTGGCCCCGGTGATTGATCTCGCCCAGGTACATCCGGTTGTGCAGCAGCTTGTACATCGTCTGCTTGGTCAACGGCTTGCCCACCTTGCTCAACAGCCCTTCGGCGGCATAGGTTTTGGCCATCGTCGTGGTGGAGCCGACGTTTACGAAATCGTCGAAGATGCGCCGCACCAACGTCGCTTCCTTCTCGTTGACGACGAGCTTGCGCTCGACCACGTCGTAGCCCAGTGGTAAAGGCCCACCCATCCACATCCCTTTCTTCTTCGACGCCGCGATCTTGTCGCGGATGCGCTCGCCAGTGACCTCGCGCTCAAACTGGGCGAAGGACAGCAGCACGTTGAGCATCAGCCGCCCCATCGAGGTGGTGGTGTTGAACTGCTGCGTCACCGACACGAATGACACGCCGCGCCGGTCGAACACCTCGACCATCCGCGCGAAGTCGGACAACGAGCGCGAGAGCCGGTCGATCTTGTAGACCACCACGACATCCACCTTGCCGTGCTCGATGTCGGCGAGCAGGCGGCGCAATGCAGGCCGCTCCATATTGCCGCCCGAGTAGCCGCCATCCTCGAAGTCGTCGCCGACCGGAATCCACCCTTCGGCACGCTGGCTGTGGATGTAGGCGCGGCCTGCCTCGCGCTGTGCATCGATGGAATTGAAGGACTGGTCAAGGCGTTCGTCGCTGGACACGCGGCAATAGACGGCGCAGCGTTTCGGGGGCACGAGCGGCAGGTTCATTGCACACCTGCCTTCTGGCCGCGCAGGCCGAAGAACCTCGGCCCGTTCCACTGCACGCCCGTGATGTGTCGCGCCACCGCCGATAGGCTGCGAAACCTCTGGCCTTCGTACTCGCACTCACCATCCGGCGTGACGACGACGCGATGCTCGCGTTCGTCCCATTCGCGGATCAGCACCGTGCCGGGCATCAGGTGCTGCTGGCGGCTGTCGCCATTGGCCGGTTCCAGCCGGTGCTTGATCTTGGAATGCGCGGCACCGGCCTCGACCAGATGGCGGCGGATGCCGGTCGGCACCGCGCCATAGGCCATCTCCTGAATCCGGTAGGCCAGCCGGGATTCGAGGAAGGGGCGATTGATGTGCTTGGGCCGCCGGGGAAAGTGCTGATCCCACAGCGCCCACAGTTCGGCCATCTGCAAGGCGGGCAAAGCCGCGATTTGCGCCGACACGGTGCCGACGCCCGTGTTGGGGTTTCTGGTCATCGAGGAATCTCCTGTGGTTGAGACATCCGCATTCAGGCGCTGTGGCGGGCAAAAGCCAAGGTCAAACCGTGCTCTGTGGCTTTGCAGCCAAGGGCGGCGGCGCGAATCCGACAGCGGACTCCGTATCGGTGCGGTAGCTGATGGCCTCGCCCGTGATCGGGTGGCACAGCGTGCCGAACGTCACCTCACTGCCGATGCGCTGCGCGACGGTGTAGGTGTCGTCGAGATGCGCCGGAAACACCCAGCCCCGCACGCCATCGGGCAGACGGGCAAATTCTTCGATGCTTTGCAGTAGGTAGGGTTTGCCGAGGGTGGCGGCTTCGGCCTGCGCTCGCACGATGGCATCTGGCTCGTCGCAAACCTCGACGATGGGAATCCACAGCACGTCGTGACCCGCAGCGAACCACAGCAGGACTTCGACCTGCATCGACGAGGCGTGCTGGCCGAGGGAATGAATGATGTGATGGCTCACGGGATGACCTCCAGTTCCAGGATGGGATCGGGTTGAACGGATACCGGTTTGCGCGATGCCTTTCGCGCTTGGCACCGGTGGGCCTCACGTGGCATGGGCAGAGTCGGACTGGCGGATGCGACCAAGTTCCAGTCCGAGGCGGACGGCGGATATGCCACGACTGCCCGCCGCCTGCCCCATGAATCACGCACCTGGCATTTCCGACGCCAACTTCGCGCGAGCGGCTTCGATGTACTCGTGCGGAATATCGATCTCGTACTTGCTCTCGCGGTGACTGCGGTAGCCACAGGCGTGATCCGCGACGGAGGCGCGGGCCAGCGCGTCATAGAGGTGATGCAACTGCTCATGGAGCTCGATCTTGGCAACCGTGGCTTGGGCGTGCTCGAACGAGCGTTCGGCATCCCGAAGCTGATTTGGGATGGCGGCGATATCGATATCGAGTGCCTGCACCTTACCGGTGACGTTCTCCAGCGTGGCGCGCGCCACACGCAGTTCGACATCGAGTTTCGTCAGTGCGTCGGGCAAGACGAACTCGCCCTCGGCAGCCGCCATCGTTTCGCTGGCGGACAGGGTCTCGGCGGCGATGCGCTGCTCCAGTTCGCCGATACGTTTCTGCAGCTTGGCGATGAGGCTGGAGTGCTGCTCGCGATCGGTCTGAAGGGAGTTGCGACGACGACGCAATTCGATGATGACTGTGCGTGCGCTATCCAGCTTGCCCGGCGCTTCAATGATGTGGCGCAGTTCGCTGAGCTTGGTTTTGAGCGGGCTTAGCTTGCGCTCCAGGTCGCCAGCGCGGTTCTGGGCTGCACTGGACGCCAGCCGCGCATGGCGCTCCTGCTCCGAGACGGAATGCTGGTTGCCGCGTTGCTCCAGTTCGAAGGCGTGTTTCCTCTTGGCTTCGGCATCGGCCTTCGCTTCGTCGGCTGCGGCCTGTGCTTCTGCGACCCGCTGCTTGACCTCGGCGAACTCGGTCTTGATGCGCTCGTAGTAGCCGGTGGTGGTCTTTTTGCTGAAGGGGTTGAGTTTCATGGTCGGGGCTCCGGTGGTCTTGAATCAGGAATGGGGGAGGAACTCGGCGGGATAGCGGGCATCACCCGGTCTGGCCACGGTGCTGGCCCACAGGCCAGGGCCGAGCTGTTTCTTGATGCCTACCGACGCGCCGGGCCGGTGCGGACGGTTCGTGGCCTGCCAGCCGTGGTGAGTACCGGATGGAGCGGTGGATGTGGCGGTCATCACCGCAACGGCCTGTGCCAAATCCGTTCGGGCCCAGGGCGAGGTGGCGTCCAGCGTCTGGACGGCATCGGGTTCTTGAAGGCCGAGCGCCTTGCGCCAGACCGGATGCAAATGGGACAGATTGGAATGGCTCACCGTGTTCTCCGTTGTGGGTTGAGGATGTGCAACGTGCACAGGAGAAATGGTGGCGAAACAGAGACGTTCTGACGATCTGGGCGTAGCGGGTTTGGGCGTGTTTTGGCGTGCGAGCGCTCCCTACAGCGCCCGTCAGCGCACTCGGGCCTGCTGCGGATAGACGGTTTTGCGGCGATGCTTGAGGCCATCTGTTGCGGATGTGCATCTGAAGCCATGAGCCACATAGAGCAATGCGTGGGCGGTTTGTCCTCGGTTTCGACGATTTGGCCATTTCGGGTGTTTGCCGCCACGACAGGAACCACGAAGAATCTGTTGCAACGCTCGCCGCGCAGCCCCCACCGATGGAATGTGAGGGACGCCAAGGGCACAACGACCAGAAAGGAAATCCATGAACACCATCGAACATCCGGGCCTGCTCACACCACGCCAGTTGGCGGCCCGCTGGGGCATGAGCGAAAAGACCCTCGAGCGCTGGCGCACGCTGGGCACGGGCCCGATGTACCTGAAGCTCGGCAGCCGCGTGATGTATCCGCTGACCGACATCGCGGAGCACGAGCGGGGCCGGATGCGCCGCTGCACGGCAGGCCAAGAACTGTCCCAGTTCCAACACTGCTGATGTCCTCGATGCAGACGGCCTCGGCGATCAGCACGACAGCGGTCGCGTATCCGTGGTTCGACTTCAACGATGCGGTCGCCGTCGAGCCGCGCTTGAACAAGGAGGACATCCGTGCCCGGCTGATCGAGCAACTGGAATCGGCGCTGGCCTACCTGCTGCCGCGCGGCAAGCGACGTGGCGCGCAATTTGTCGTCGGCAATGTGCAGGGTGATGCGGGCGACAGCCTTGTCGTCGATCTCGATGGCGCAAAACGCGGCCTGTGGCTGGACTTCGCCACCGGCGAATCCGGTGATGCGCTCGCGCTGTGGGCCACCGTGTGCGGCTTCATCCTTCCCCAGCAGTTTGATGCGCTGCTGGAGGACATCGGTCACTGGTTGGTGGTGCCGCGTGTCGCCGCGCCGATCACGGTGCCATCGAGCACGCCACACGATGAGCTTGGCCCCGCCACCGCCAAGTGGAACTACCACGATGCCAACGGCGCGCTGCTGGCCTGCGTGTACCGCTATGACCCGCCTGGCGGCAAGCAGTACCGCCCGTGGGATGTGAGAACACGCTCGATGCGGATGCCGGAACCGCGTCCGCTCTACAACCTGCCAGCCATCGCCGCCAGCAACGATGTCGTACTGGTCGAGGGCGAAAAATGCGCCGATGCCTTGATGCACCTCGACATCACGGCCACCACCGCGATGGGCGGTGCAGCCACCGCAATCGAGAAAACCGACTGGATGCCACTTGCCGGCAAGACGGTCGTCGTCTGGCCTGACCACGACGAGGCCGGATCGCGCTACGCCGACGCCGTGATTCCGAGGTTGCGGCAGATCGGTGCGAAGGTGCGGCGCGTGACCGTGCCGCAGGACAAGCCCAAGAAGTCGGATGCCGCCGACGCGGTGGCGGAAGGCGTCGATGTGTCGGCGCTGCTGCGCTCGTCCGCGCCGGTCGCCGATGACCTCCAGCCTCTGGAGACCATCCAGATCTCACAGTGGCGCGCGCTGGATCGCTTCACCGGCCACCCCCAAGCCCGGCGCTGGCTGGTCGAAGGCGTGTTTCCGCAGGCGCAGGCCGCGCTGGTGGCCGCAGCGGGCGGTGTCGGCAAATCCTTCCTGCTGCTGGCCTTGGCGCGCGAGGTCGCGGCCTTCGATGGAACCAAAGACCATGCCCCGATGGTGTTCGGCAGTGCATTGGCAGGCCAAGGCGTCGCGATTTACATCACCGCCGAGGACGACGCCATCGAGGTGCACAACCGCCTGAACGCCTTGGGCCCGATTCCTGACCAGCTCTACGTGCTGCCGCTGCCCGATGCCGGTGGCGCGCAGCCGCTGTTCGCACCCGACCCGGCCACACGCGGCCCGGCCACCACGACAGCCTGGCTCGAACTGGGATGCCAACTCCGAGCGATGACCGGGCTGCGGCTGGTGGTACTCGATCCCCTGCAACCGCTGTGCGCGCTCGATCTCAACGTGCCCGAGAACGCGCAGTTCGTTTGTTCTCGCCTGGCGGCGCTGGCAGCCCGCACGGGTGCATCGGTGATCGTGTCGCACCACTTCGCCAAGCGTGAGGCGACTACGCCGGAGCAGGCGCGCGAGGCGATTCGCGGCACGGGCGGACTGGTGGACGGCGTCCGGTCGGTGTACGCGCTGTGGCAGCCCAAGGAGGAACAGGCCCGCACGCTGTGCAAGACCTTGGGCGAGCCTTTCGAGCGCGGGCGCGTGGTGCTGGGCGGCGTGGTCAAGGCCAACGGGCAGGCCGACCTGCACGTCACGACCTTCCTGCGCGATGCGCGCGGGCTGCTGGCGGATCGCAACCAGGACCTTCGGCGCACGGCGCAACCGGACATCGAACTGCTCCCTGCATTGAAGGCCGCCATCGCCCGCGCGGCTGCCGCAGGGCAGCCCTATACCAAGACGGGCGGCAACGGCATCTACGAGCGCCGTCACGAACTGCCGGAAGACTTCCAGCGCATCGGCAAGCATCGGCTGACCGAATGGGTGAGCGCACTGCTTGACCGTGAGGAACTGGTGATGGCGATGGCAGAAGGCTCCAAGCTGGTGAAATGGCTGGATGTGCCCGATGGACCCGTCGCCAACGGCGCGGCGCAGTTCGTGACCGGGCACCTGGGGCGCTCGTCCGCTGGCCGACGATTAGCATCGAGGGAGGTGAGCATTCCCTATGCTCACCCTCTCTTTAGAGAGCAATGACCGGGAACCGGGAACGATTTGTAGATCGTTGATCTGCAAAGGAAATCGCTGAAACAATCGTTCCCACCCCACCCCTAGGAACGATTCGACCCGGGAACGATTGTTGTCCGCGCCAGCACTGGATTTAATCGTTCCCACCCGGTCAATCGTTCCCAGCCGGGAACCGGGAAGCCGGGAACGATTTGTGATGATGGTGACGATGGTGACGGTCGTAGCCTTTCGTTATGGTCGGCGCACGCAACCAGGCCCCAGGCGAAAGGGGTCCTTCCTGGCGATATTCCAATACGGGAGGCGCGAGCGCGGCATCTCGCCACCGTCGGGCCGCGAAACCGGGTTACCGCCCGGGGTTACCGGTTACCAGCCGCCTCGGCCACGGGTGCGAACCGCGTCTGCACAAAGGTTTGCATCGGCGCGGTGGCATCTGCGCGTGTGCGAGCACTGGCGCGGGATGGCGCGCGTTCGGGTGGGGCGGCGGGTGCGAACCGCAAACCCTGCAAACCTTGTTTTCTGATCGGACGGTGGCGCAATGCTGCGCTCGCGCCCCCCGTATCGGTCGATGGCGAGGAAGGACCCGTTTCACCTGTGCTGGCACACCCGTGAGTAAACGGGGATCGGCGCAAACGTAGCAAGTACGCGGGCTTGCAGCCGTTTCGACGCCTGATGGCGCTCAATCGGTGAGCGTGGCGCAGCCGCAGGGCGGAAACGGCCAGTGTGGGAAATCCACTGCTGGCGCGGGGTTGCAGCGGAAACGAGGCCCGAAAACCAGTGAAACGGCCACCTTGTCATCGGGACTTTGCCAAAAGTACGCAAGACACCCGACCTGCACGGGTCAAGCACCCGTAACGCCTTGTCAGACCTGGGCTTTGAAGGGTCCGCGAGGGCCTCCAAGAACTGGATGCTCTTCCGCATTTTTCGCTTGGCTTCACCTGCGAACAGCGCGTTCATCACGTCACGCCAACCACATCCCGAAATGAACACGTCATGAACCAAATCGAAACCCTCCTGCCCCCGATCGCCCAGAAGTATCTGGGCATCGACACCCTGCAAACCCGCCATGCCGACAGCCTGGACTTCCACGACACGGCGGTGTGGTGCATCCGGGACGCGCTGGAAGCGGCCTTCAAAGCGGGATTCGAACTCGGCGTATCGATGCCGAAGGCCACAGATGCGGAGATCGCCAAGGACTGACCGGAAGCCCGCGAAGCCAGGCAGAAAGCGCTTGGCTTCACTCCCGAACAGAGCGTTCATCACCTCGTCATCCACCACCCCCGAAGGAGCAGCCCATGACCACTACCCAACTCACCCCGGCCCAGCACGCCATCCTCGCCAAGGCCATCAACACCAGCGGCGGCAAGATCGAATGGTTCCCCGACAACATCAAAGGTGGCGCACGCAAGAAGGTGCTCGACGGGATGTTCAACCGCGCCCTGATCACGCCCGATGGCGAGGGCTGGTGTGTCGCCGCCGAGGGCTACGACGCCTTGGGCATGAAACGCCCGGAACTCCCGCAGTCGACCACCGGATTCGAGGACGAACTGGACAAGATCATCACCAACGCGGAAGCCCAGTGGCAGCACGAGGCCCAAGCCAAGCCCACGCCTAGCACCCGCGAGAACAGCAAGCAGGCTGAAGTCGTTCGGATGCTCCAACGCCCCGAGGGCGCAACCATCCGCCAGATCTGCGAGGCCACCGGCTGGCAGCAGCACACGGTGCGCGGCACCTTCGCCGGAGCCTTCAAGAAGAAGCTCGGCCTGACCATCACCTCGGACAAGGAACAAGGCGGCGAGCGCGTCTACCGCGTTGCTTGAGAAAAGATCGAGCCGGAGGCCAGAAAGAGCTTGGCTTCCGGCTCGCACAGCGCGTTACTACAAGCTGCTGCAACGCAGCCACGAAGGAGCACGAAATGAGCAACGCCACCATCCCCGCCACCCGCAACGAAGCCTGGGGCTTCTGGGGCACGATGAACGAACACGCCGCCAGCGCGTGGCCGATGGCGATGGCCGCCATCGCCGACGCCACGGGTGAAGACACGGACAACATCCGCGCCTTCCTCGACAGCCGCTACGGACGCCACTACGCGGACGAAGTCCACAACGGCCTCTACGTCGGCAAGCCCCTCAAGGACGCCATCAACGCCGCCACCCAGAAGTGGATGGGCTGGACGATTGGCCGCCAGACTAGCAAGGACTACGGCATCCCGCGCGGCATGGCCTACCTCACGGGCTTCGTGATTCAGAGCGGGATCGACGCGGAACTGGAAGCGGCCTGACGCTGCATCACGTCGCACCGGTTCGGATGTGCGCGGGCATGGTGACGATGACGACGGTCTGACTTTCATCGTCCCAGAAGTAGTAAATGCGCAGGCAGCGTCGAGGGTCATGAGTATTGCCGCCGTTCTTGATGTGCCACTCGACCAGCACATTGCGGCCATTCCACTTGAAATCGAAACTGTCGCCGCCCACGCGGTCATTCTGGATTCCGCTTTCAAGCGGCTTGCGCAGGTCTCCGGTCGAACCGTTGAGCCGGGAGTCACGGTATTCGTTGGCCAGCCAGAGCAGGCAACGCGCAGCCGTTTGCGGTTCGTCGAAGGATGCGGATTTCACCTCCCGGCGTGCTCTGCTGGACAGAGTGACGCGACCGGAGAGTGCGTCGTCGCACCAGTCCGCGAAAGCGTTCCAGTTCTCCGGAAACTTGATTTCGGCGTCTGGTTCACCACCACGCGCTTTGAGTTGGGCCAGCAACTGCTGGTTGCGAAACTGCGCACTGCGAAGCTGCTGCTCGAGGATTTTTGCCTTCTCGTCGGCATCCTCGTACTCCGATAGCCACTGTTCAGTTTCTCCATTGGCGCGAGTCAAATCCTGCTTCAAGGCATCGATCTGCGACTGCGCTGCCTTCAACTGCTCGACAGCACCAGTGCCACTTTCCTTCAATCGCTTGCGCTCGGCATCGAGGCTGGCATCGCGCACCGACGAGAACGACACGACATCGTCGCCCAGCTTCAAGCGCCGCAGGCTCTCATTGGCAACCAGCCAGCGCAGCGCCGACCGCGCCGTGCGTTGCTGCTGCTCAGCATCCGGCGAATTGACGAAGATCAGGCGATGGGCGTAGGGATTCGAGTCGTAGGAGAAACCAGGAAGGTAGGCGCGAACGGCACCGTTGTACGCTGACAGTGGCTTGCCGAGGCGCTGCGTCAGTACCCAGGTGAGGGCGGCAGGAATCACCACGACCCTCGCTGCACCCAACGTGACCTTGGACAGCAGTGCCGCATCCACGCGCGGGCGCGTTTCGCCTTCGGGGACCGAGCACACAAGGTAGGGAACCACCCGTGCCGGATCCACGAGCGCATCGACCAGATCATCGGCGTCTGCCTGTGATGCGATGGTCCAAGGCGATACAGCAATCGGGATGCCTCCTTGTTGCAGGCCGCAAGCGTTGGCTACTTGCCGCACCAAGCCGGGAACCGCAGGTTCAATCGACAAGTGGGATTCTGGCGTGCTGACCAGCAAGCGCAAACTGAACAGGGCTGGGCCGTTACCGGGCGCGTAGCCGGTCACGATCTCGGTCGTCCAGATGCGTTGCGCCACGTCGGCATCCGGCCTGTCCGCGCGTAATGCCCACAGCGAGCGATGCTCGTCCTCGAAGTTCGCACCGATGCAGATGCGCCCGCCGCGCAAGTGTTCGAAAGAACGACCCTCTGTTGCCGCGCTGGGCAATTGGTCGCCCACCTGCTTTGCGGCCCACGCCAGCACCTCGCGACGAGCGGCTTGCGCAGCGGCCTTCGGATCATTGCCCGCAAGCGCAGCGGCAACCCGGAGTAATTCACGTTCACGCACGCGCGGCACGTTTTGCATCGGCAAGTTCGTTGCACTCATGAAATTCGGTGGTGTTGCTTCTGCCATCGTCGAGCCCTCAGTTCATCCTTGTTGCCATGTCGTCACCGCGCATCCGCCGCATCTCCATCGCTTGCCACCCGGGTATGTGGGCGCTCATCAACGCTTTGAACACGCGCCCGTGGGTGCTGTAGCGCAGGTGTAGCAGTTCGTGGACGATGACGTAGTCCTGAAACCGCGCGTCCTGATCGAGCAGGTCGCTGGCCAGCGTGACCGTACCTGCCGAAGAGCACGAACCCCACTTGTGGCGCATCGCCTGCACGCGCACCACGCGTGGGTTGACTTTGAGCTTCAGCGCCCATGCCAGCGCTCGGCGATGCAGATCTTGAATGGGATAGAGGGAGGACTTCATTCGTCGCCTTCCGCCAGCAGCAGTTTCAGCACCAAATCGACGGCGCGAGCGCGTTCTTCCGGCGGCAGACCGAGCAAGGGCTTGTAAATAGCCGCGCGCAAGCGCCGTTGCTCGTCAGGATTGACTTGGGCATTGGGGAAACGGCTCAGCAGTTCCTCGATGTCCTTCGCCAGCGCCATCGCGTCCAGCCTCGCCGACTTGACCGCCGCGTCCTCGCGCAGCACCCAGAACACGCCGAAGGCGCGGGCCGAGAGACCGCTGTCGCGGGCGGCCTTCATCGCCGCTTCCTTCTCTGCTGCCAGCGCCGCCAATTGATCCATCGCGGCCAGGCCCGTGGTCTTGCGGTCCTCCAAGTCCTTCAGGATGCGCTCGGCGCGGTCTTTCAGCGGCTGCAACACCGGTGCGGCATTGGGGTCAGCGTCGATTTCCTGTTGCAGGCCGCGCACGAGGTTGAACACCTTGCCTTCGTCGCTGCCCTTGTCGCTGCGCAAGGATTGCAGCGTTGCGACATCAAAGGTCACGCTTTTGGTCAGTCGGCCCAGCCCCTGCTGCTCGGCGCTTTCCTCGATCAGCCGCCGCGTCTTGTAGGCCAGATCGGCGATGAAGCCGACCTTCTCCGCGTAGGCATTGCGCACTGCTGCATAAAGTTGGCTCAACTGCTTGTAGCTGGCAATGTGGTCGCGCAATTCCGGCGAGGGCGAGAGGATTTCCCACAGCGCTTCGATTTCCTTGTACTGCTCGAAGAAGGTCTTGCGCGCCTCCGGTTCAAGGAAGCGCCCGAACACCAGCTTTTCAAGCCGCTCATCGGGTGCGCCGTCCACATGGGCGTCGAGGTATTCCTGTTTTGCCTGCGCAATGCGTTGCAGAAAATCCTGCAAGAGCACATCCAGGTCCTCGATCACGCCGCCCACGTCGCTGGAGTCAAATTGCAGCGCCTTCTTCAATTCGCGCAGCACGCCGACAAAATCCACCACCAGCCCCACGCGCTTCTGCACGCCTTCGGCATCCACATAAGGCCGGTTCACGCGCGCTATGGATTGCAGCAGCACGTGGTCGCGCATCGGCTTGTCGAGGTAGAGGCAATACAGCGGCGGCGCGTCGTAGCCAGTCAGGAGTTTGTCGGTGACGATCAGAATCTTCGGGTTCTCGGCGGGCTTCTTGAACAGCAGGCGCACCTGCTCCTCGGCCTCGTCGGAAAGCTGCAACTTCGCTACCAGCGGGCGGTCTATCACGTCGGCCGCGTTCTGGGTATAGACCGGCGCGCTCCATTCTGGCGGCAGCAGCCTGTCCAACGCCTGCTTGTACTTGGCGCAGGCCTCGCGGTTCACCCCCACCACAAACGCCTTGTAGCCCAGCGGCAACACGTTTTCCTTGAAGTGCTGGGCGATGAAGGCTGCCACCTTCTCGATGCGGTCGTCGGCGGTAAGAAAGGTGCGCAGGCCCACCGCGCGGTCGAGCACCTTGTTGAGTTCCTCCACGTCGGTGACGCCTTCGCTCTCCGCCAGCGCGAAAAACTCCTTGTCCAGCCGTTCGGCGGGCACGGTCATTTCGCTGGGAGCCATCACGTGCTTGATGGGGAGGGTGGTTTCGTCGGCGATGCTTTCGGCAATCGAATATTTGTCAAGATAGCCAGCTTCGTCCTGCGTGCCGAAAATCTTGAACGTGCCTTCGCCCTGCGCGCTGTGCGCAATCGGCGTGCCGGTGAAGCCGATGAGAGTTGCCTTCGGCAGCGCTGCCATCAGGTAGGTGCCCAAGTCCTTCGCCACCGAGCGGTGTGCCTCGTCGATGAATACATAGACGTTGTCGCGGGTGCAGCTATCCCGTTTGATTTCGTCGAACTTGTGGATCATCGAGATGATCAGGCCGCGAAAATCCGCGTCCAGCAGTTCCTGCAGCCGCGCCTTGGTGCTGGCGCGCTCCACCGCAATGTCCTGTGCCTGCATCTCGCCCAGGAGTCGCTCCACCCAGCCCTTCAACTGGCCTTCGAGTTCGGTGCGGTCCACCACCAGCAGCACGGTGGCGTTCTGGAAGCGCGCTTTGTCTTCCAGAATCTGCCGCGCGGCCGTCAGCAGCGTAAAGGTCTTGCCGGAGCCCTGCGTGTGCCACACCAGCCCGCGCGTCTTGTTGGGGTCGGCACAGCGCGCAAGGATGGCATCGATGGCTCGGCGCTGGTGCTGGCGCAGCACGGATTTGCGTGTTTCGCCGTCCTGCACGTAGAACAGAATCCAGTGCTGCAAGGTGCGCAGGAACTCGGTTGGCTCGAAAAAGGCCTGCACCGCGAAGCGGTAGCTTTCCTCAGGCGCCTGCTTCCAGCGCGCCATGTCACGGCGGTTGGCGTTCCAGGTCACGCCATACCAGTAATCGAGCAGGTGCGTGACGTTGAACAACTGCGTGGTCGCCAGCAGTTCCGGCGTTTCCAGCTCATAGCGGCGCAGTTGCTTGATGGCGCGCTCGATGGCGTCGCCATCCTTGGGGTTTTTGTGCTCGACGATCACCACCGGCAGGCCGTTGACGACGAACATCACATCGGCGCGATTGCCCTTGCGCGCGGGTGGCTTGATCTTCCATTCCCAAGTCACGTGAAAGACGTTGTCCGCCGTGTGGTCGAAGTCGATCAGCGTCACCGCGCGGTGGCGCTTTTCGGTCTCGTCGTACCACGCGCGTTCGCCGCGCAGCCACGACAGAAGCTCGCGGTTGCCTTCGATGCTGGCGGGCAGCGCGTCCAGCGTCTCGACGATGGCGCGCACCGCGTCCGCCGTCAGCCAGGGGTTGAAGGCGGCAAGCTTGGCCTCCAGCACGTCGCGCAAGAAGGTGCCCGCATCGCCGCCGCGCTTGGCGCGGGCGTCGTCGGGTGTGAGCGTTGTCCAGCCGATTTCTTGCGCGTGCCGCACCATCGGGAACTGCACGGTGCCCGCTTCGCTGATTTTCAGGGGCTTGTTCATGCCGTGGCCTCCGGTGTTTGCGCCAGCGCCGACAGGTCGAGGTCGGCGACGCGGATGTCGCCCGTCATCAGCTTGTGCAGCAGGGACTGGAACAGTTCTTCCAGCACCGCGCGCTTCTGGCGGTGCAGGGCAATCTTGCGGTCGAGGGCGTCGAGGATGGCGACGATTTCGCACTGTTCGTCGAGTGTGGCGGGCAGCGGAAGCGGCAACGAATCAATCGTGCCGGTATTCAAGTTGTATTTGCCGTCTGCCGCTGGTGTTGCGCGGCCAGCAACCAGCGAAGTGCCAAGACTCGATGCGTAGAAGTAGGCGACGAAGCGCGGGTCAATGTCAGGTTTGAGCCGAGCGCGAATCAGGTACGACGCGAAAAGCGCCTTTTCTGGCTGGCCGTCGTAAACGGCGCATGAACCCAGACGGTCCAGCACACCATTCGTGCGGATGAAAAGCAGGTCGCCGTTCTGAAGCAGATATTTCCCGGCTTCAGCGTCGGAGAGGTCGCAATACTTGAGTTCAGCGTCATTGACCTTGCCCGGCTCCACATTCGGGATGCGAAGAACCGGGTAGTTTTTCTTCTGCAAGCTGCAATGAACCGATGTGCCGTATTGCAGCCACTCGCGCACGTCGGCAAAGCTGCCAACGTTCCAACCTTCCGGCACCAACCCGATTTCGGTTTCCTTCTGCGCCTCGCCGCGCAGGCCGCGTGTGAACAGTTCGCGCATGGTGGCTTGCTTGAGCTCTTGCAGCATTTGCAGAAGATCAAATTGTTTCTGCAAGGCCGATTCGGTCTGGCGTAGCACACCGGCAATCGCCTTCTGCTCGTCACCTCCCGTTGGGTAGGAAAGCTCCTTCTCCTTCAGGACGGTGAAATGCCGGTTGTAACCACGCGCTGGCAGGTCAATGCTGCGGCAGGCGTAGAAGAAGAACAGCGGGTCAATCTCCGGCTTGGGCCGGAGCAGTTGCGTGCCGTCCGCGCCGCGTGCAAAGGGCGCATCCACGAACTTGAAGGCGCGCGTGTGGTCGCCGAAAACGACCAACGGCAGCGGTGCGTCGATGACTGCGCTTTCGTCATCCGTCCAACCCGCGATTTGCTCCTGCCCTTGATCGATGACGGGATAAAGACCAGTGGGCTTGTAATCACGCGCCTGCACTTTGCTCTTGCCCGCGATGGAAACAGGAACAAGGCAAGCGGCAACAGAGGTGCTGACCCAAACCTCGTTCATTGCGCTTCCTCCACGTTCGACAACGGACGCAGCAGTTTCAGCAGGTCAGCGGTCAGGCTTAGGTCTTGGGCATTGAGTTGTTCGAGTTGCTGAATCAACGCAGGTATCGAACCGACCTCCGCGCTGCCGTTCTGCCCAACCCACCGGCTCGGACTCAGGTTGTAGTCCGCCTCCTCGGCCTGCTGCGTGGTGATGATCTCGACCTCGCCTTCCACTGCCTCGCCCTTGAGGTACATCGCCGCCAACGGCTTGATGTCCTCCTCCGGGAGGTAGTTCTTCGGCCTGCCTTTGCTGAAATGCTGGCTGGCGTTGAGCAGGGTGATGCGGCCCTTGCGCGCAGCAGGCTTGCGCTTGTTCAGCACCACGATCACGCCCGCCGCCGTGGTGTTGTAGAACAGGTTTTCGGGCAGCAGGATCACGCCGTCGATGAGGTCGTGATCGACAAACCACTTGCGGACGTTGCGCTCCTTGTCTTCATTCTTGCTGCCGCTGCCGCGTGTCACCGCGCCGGTGCCCAGCACCACCGCTGCGCGGCCATCGTGGGCCAGGCAAGCCAGCGTGTGCTGCAGCCAGGCCCAGTCGCCCTTGCCGCTGGTGATGCCGCCAGCGGTCTGGAAACGTTCGAACGGGTCATTCTTGAACAGGTCGGGCGCGAAGGGCTGGTTCCACATCGGGTTCGCCACCACGATGTCGTGCCCGCGAATCTTGCCCGCTGCGTCGCGGAACTTGGGGTTGATCATGGTGTCGCCGCGCGCCAGCTCAACTTCCATGTCGTGGATGATGGCGTTCATCCGCGCCACGGCGTAGCTCTCGGCCTGCAGTTCCTGTCCACTGAGCTTGACGGGAACGCGGCTGGTGGGGTCGAGCTCGCGCGCCACGAGTTGCAACTTGATCAGCAGGCCCGCCGAGCCGCAGGCGTAATCGTGGCAAGTTTCGCCAGGGCGCGGACGCAGGATGTGCGCCATCAGGAAGCCGACTTCGGTTGGCGTGAAGAACTCGCCCGCGCTTTGGCCCGAGCCCTCGGCGAACTTGCGCAGCAAGTATTCGTAGGCGCGGCCGAGGAAATCGGGCTGCACGTCGGCGAGGCCCAGGCGATAGCGCGGATCGGAGAACGTCTCGACCACGCCGCGCAACTTGGCGGGGTTGATGTCGCGCTCGCCGTTGCGCTCGGCGGCGAAGTCCACCACGTCGAGCACGCCGGAGAGGTCGGGGTTGTGCTTGACCACTGCGCGCACGGCGCGGGTGAGGTGCTCGCCGATGTCGCGCGGGGCGGTGCTGCGGCCTTGGGCGTCTTTAGGCCAATCGATGGTTTCGCGCCCGCTGATGACGGCCCAACGCGCTTCGACGGGCAGGTAGAAACGCAGCAGGCCATGGTCGGATTCTGCGATTTCGAGCGCGGTGGCGCGGTCGCCGTAGTCTTCGGCCAGGCGGGTGATTTCGTCGTCGAACACGTCCGAAAGGCGTTTCAGGAACAGCAGCGGCAGCAGGTAGTCCTTGAACTTGGCGGCGTCCTTCTCGCCGCGGATGGAGCAGGCGGCGTCCCACAGCATCTGCTCCATGGGCTTGGTGGTGGGCGTGGTGGTGGCGGCTGCGCGCCGACCACGGCGTGGCAGGATGGGTGCGCCTTCGGCATCGGCTGTGTCGCCTTCGACGCCTGACTCCTGCGCCAATGCCGCGATGGCCTGCGCCTGTGCGCGCTGCGGTTTGCTGGCTCCGGCTTCCCAGCGGTTGACGGTGGCGAAGGACACGCCCAGACGCTCGGCAAGCTGCTCCTGCGTGAGGGCGAGCTTGGCGCGGAGGGTGCGAAGGGTCGTGGGGAGATCGGTTTCGTTCGTCATGTATGCTATGTTTGCAATAAAACATAACATTGTCAAGCGATTTGATTGCGGTGCTTATCGATAGGCCAGACGTGCACCGTGGGGCGATCTGCGGAAAGGTGGCGCCACTGTCAACCGTGGTGTAAACTGACAACAAAATTGTCAACCACGTGAGAACCGGAGCTGCCTGTGAACGAGAAGATGTCGAATGCGCCTGTCTACTACGCCTTGGCGCAGGCGCACTTCAATCCCGTTGCCGCGATGGCGAAGTACGTCGATCAGATCCAGGATCGGCTGCGGCGCGAGGGGTATCCGCTGTTCGAGCCGCAGCAGTTTATGCAACTGATCGTGCCGGGGCCGGGGCAAGCGCAGCCGCAGGAGCCGCAGATTCAGCAGGCGGTGTCGTGGTTGATGACGCGCAGTGACCGGACGGCAGGCTTCATTCTTTCGCCTTCGACTATCACGTACCACACGACCCACTACCAGACGCACAAAGAATTCATTCCTGAATTGCTGCGTGGCCTGACAGCGGTGCACGAGGCCGTCTCACTCGATCATGTCAGTCGGCTGGGGCTGCGCTATCTGGATGCCGTCCTGCCGCGCACCGGAGAAACCACGGAGCAATACCTCGTGGGTGGATTGCACGGCATTGATTTCAATGCGGCGCGCCGCCACGCAATGACGGAATCCGTATTCGCTACGGACACTCATCCGCTCGTGCCGAAGGGCACGCTGGTCGTCAGGGTGTATCGCGCGGTCGCTCCCTTGGGGTTCCCGCCAGATATGCTGCCGACCGGATTGGCGATAGCGCCGCAGTTCGAGATCAAGGAGCCACGCGAGCACGCGATCATCGACACAGATCACTACGTTGAAGGCCGGATGCCCGTGGAAATGGACAAGTTGAACGATCAACTGCTTTCGCTGCACGGCACGATCAAATTGGTCTTCGGTGCGACCACAACGGATCACGCGCGTAGCGCGTGGGCCTGACGCAATCAGGATCGAGGCGCTTATGTACACCACAACTTTGCCCGCTCATCGCCCTATGCCGATCCCGCAGCCCATGAGTGCTGCCGTCGTCGTGATTGCCTGCGCTCTTGGCGGCACCGGCAGCGTGTTCGCCCTGTCTCACGCCAATGAGTGGGGCAAGATGCTGGACACGCGCGTTCCTTATTTCGATGTCCAGACGGCTGACGCGGATGCCGTGCGCCCGGACATTCGTTCTGCCGCCGAGCATCTTGCGAATATTCGTCAGGTGCTGAATCCCGCCATCGCGGACTTGGCGACGACGTTTGGCGTTTCGCGGCAGGCCATCTATAAGTGGATCGGCGACGAGTCCACGCCGGAAGATGACAAGCTGGAGCGCATTCGCTCTCTCAGCCTCGCCGCTGATGCCTTCCAGAAAGCAGGTGTGACGCGCGCATCTTCCTTCTTGAAGATGAAGGCATTTGAAGGCCGTTCCCTGTTGGATCTGGTTGCTGCGGGGCAGCTTTTGCCTGAGCACACCCAGACGCTGATTGCTGAAGCGAACGCAATGGATGCGGCTTACAGCCGTTCCGGTTTGGCGAAGTCGAAGGCTGTGGCGTCGGACGATTGGCGCGCGGAGCTTTCCATCCCCGGCTCCTCCGAGTGACAGTGCAGAGGACGATGGATGCTGACGCGCGATACCGACTGGAGACAAGGTGATCTTCTTACTCTGGACGCTGCGGCCAAGTTGACGGCGCTGAACGGCACGGTTGGCGAGACGCATCGCATCGTCGTCATTACGCACGATTGCGACCTCCCGAATGACGGGGAAACCTCGGTAGAGGTTATCGTCACCGATGTTGTTGCCGCCGCCAACCCACAGTTTTCCTACGCCAAGAACCCGCGCAAGCTCCATCTGGGTTACGAGATCGCAGGCGGGCAGTCCATCGTGGTTGAGCTTCGGCACGCAGAACGGCGCATCGTATCCAAAGCTGAATTTGCAAAACACGCGGCCAAAGATGGCACTGCCTCGCTGTCCGTCGATGCGAAGCGCGCATTGAAGCAATGGCTCGCCGCCCGCTATGGACGGCCAGCGTTTCCAAACGCCTTCGAGGATCGGCTGCGAAAGTCAGTCGGCAAGAAGAACACGGTCGAGCGGCAGATCGGAAAAATTCTCGAACCTGAAGCAAAGCATCTGGTCGGCCTGTTCTTCGATCTGGGCGAACAGCGGTCAGCGGAAGTTGCGGTGGGCGAACCCTACGCGTTGTCGATATCCGTGGTGTACGACGCAACCGAGGGCGGCACACAGGCGCGGCAGTCGGCGGAAAAAGTCGCCAGCCAACTGCGTGAGCTTTTCGAGCAGGTTTATGGCAAGCCGGACGCTGCGACAGAAATCGCGCTTGATGCCTGCGAGGCGATCGCCGACACCTCCATTACGCTGGCCGACCTCCGGCGCGTGGATCAGTGGCGGTTGGAATACATCAGCTTGAGCGATGACGACCACGGGGACTTCCTGTCGGTCGGAGAAACACCGGCCTGAGTTTGAGGTTTGACGGCCCACTACCGCCCATTGCCGCTTACTCCCGCAGCATTGCTATTCAAGCGACAGAGACGGAATTGAACCGGCGTCCGTCCACCACCAATTCGGGTTTCCGGCATTTGCCGTAAATCTTGCCGCTTCACTTCGCATCAGCCCCGCTGCCGGGGCTATTTTTTATCTCTCGACTGCCAGCGCGCCGTTGTGCCTTCGACGCAAGCAGCCAGCAAAAAGGCCCGCATCGCGGGCCTGGCAGCTTGGTGCGAGGCAGCCTGGCGGCTGCCTGATTGCCGGATCAATGGCCGGAGTTGGCGTCCAGTCCCTGCGGCGCGTGGAACACTTCCGGATTGTCGGCGCCGCTGACGTGCAGGAAACCGGCCAAACCCTTCTCCAGTCGCGACAGCGCATGGTCGACCAGGATGTATTTGCCTGGCACTTCGACCTTGAACTCGACCATGGTCGCGCCGCCCGGCGCCACGCTGGTGGTCTGCACGTTGTGCAGCGGCGGCGAGGTCAGGTCGCCCTGGTTGTAGACGCGGTCGAACACTTCGCCGATCACGTGGAAGCTGGAGGTCAGGTTGGGACCGCCGACGCCGAAGAACATGCGGACCGTCTCACCGACTTTGGCTTCCATCTTGTGGGTCTTGGTCAATGCGTTCATGCTGCCGTTGAAGGCCAGATGTTCCGGTTTTTCATCCAGCAACTTTTCCAGTGAGAACTCCTGCTCGCCCTGCGCGCCATGCTTCTGCACGGTGTAGAACTCGCCCTGCATCACGTAGAACTCACGATCGACCTTCGGCAGGCCGCCTTCCGGTTCGACCAGGATCATGCCGTACATGCCGTTGGCGATATGCTGAGCGACCATCGGCGTCGCGCAGTGATAAACGAACAGGCCCGGGTTGATCGCTTTGAACGTGAAGCTCTTGGCGGTGCCCGGTGCCGCCTGCGTCACTGCCGCCCCGCCGCCGGGGCCGGTGACCGCATGGAAGTCCACCGAGTGGATCATGTGGCTGTCCTTGGCGTTAGCCATGTTGACGGTGACCGTGTCGCCGACCCGCACGCGGATGAACGGACCTGGCACCTTGTTGTTGAAGGTCCAGTATTTGTAGGTGGTGCCATCGGCGAGCTGGCCGACCACTTCGGTGGTTTCCAGATCCACCGTGATCTTGCGCGGGCCACGCGCGCCGACCGGCTCGCCGACGTCGCCCGGATCGCGGGAAACGTCGGCCGCGTTCGAGGCGGCCTTGGTGACGTTGCCGACGATCAGCTTGCCGGTCATGCCGGCCGCCACGTGACCGGGGAGCGTACAGATATAGTTGAATTCGCCGCTCTTGGAGACGCGGAATACGATCGCGGTACTCGCGCCCTTTTCGTTCAGCTTGTTCGAGGTGGCGTTGAAGTCGGGTACCGAGATGTCATGCTGAGCGCCATCGCCGTTGACGAGGTTGATCTGCACCACCGCTCCTTCGGCCACGCGCAGGTCGGGGTTGATCTTGTCCTTGATGGCGCCGGCGTCGCCGACGAACACCAGCTTGCCGTCGGCGATCGCGGTGCGCAGCGTGAAGGTGACGTCGGCCACCGGCTTGACGTCGCTGGCCGCCGGTCCGTGCGCGGCGCTGGCGTACATCGGCGTCAGGCCGGCGATGCCGAACATGGCGCAGGCAAGGGCTTGAACAATCAGTTTCCGTTTCATTTTCTTCACCTTTCAAAATCCTGCCAGGGGTGGGCTGGTGTTGCGTGGGAAAGCAGGTTGAGACAAGAATAGGCGGCGGCGTCTTTTTTTTAATTGATTCACGTTAAGTATTTTTGCATTGCAGCATAAGCGCGCCGCTGGCGATGCCTATCATCGGTGCGGGATAGCCTTCGCGAAGAACCGGAAACCACCTCAACCAGCCTTTGCCAGCGCGTGCCGTCTCATGATCCCGACCTCCGGAATGTCCCCGAAAAGAGTAGCTTCCCACCGCCGCTTGCTCCGCTTTTTCGTCAACTCCGGTGCACTGGAAGCGGTGCACCGGTCAAGCCCGGCGCTGCTCTCTACTATGTTCCGGCTGCTGGCGGCGCTGCTGCTGTGCGGCTGGCTGGTACACGCCGCGGCGCAGCCGGCGCCGTTGATGCTGGCCAACGTCTACCGTCCCGGCGTACCGCTGGCGCCGTACTGGGTCAGCGAGAAGCTGGACGGCGTGCGCGGCTATTGGGATGGCAAGGCTCTGTGGACGCGCGGTGGCGAGCCGGTCGCTGCGCCCGCCTGGTTCACCGCCGGCTGGCCGGCGCAGCCG
>JBATWJ010000406.1:0-1586 GCA_049672545.1 Burkholderiaceae bacterium | reverse complement strand
CGCCGCCAGCGGGTCACCGGCACCCGAGAAGCGCAGCTCATCCAGCGTGAACAGCGCCAGATCGGCCTGCCTGCCCGCTGAAATCACCCCGATATCGCCGCGTCCGAGACAGCGGGCCGAACCTTGCGTCGCCCAGCGCAAGGCATCGAGATGGGTGACGCCGGTGCCATAGGTCAGCCGGTTTACGAGCAGCGCCTGGCGCACGCTTTCCATCAGATTTGAGTTGTCATTCGAGGCCGAGCCGTCGACGCCGAGGCCGACCGGCACGCCGGCGTCGAGCATCTTGCGTACCGGTGCGATGCCGGACGCCAGCCGCATATTGGAGCACGGACAATGGGCGACGCCGGTATGCGTATGGCCGAACAGCGCGATGCCGGCGGCGTCCAGCTGCACGCAGTGCGCGTGCCAGACGTCGTGCCCGACCCAGCCGCAATCCTCGGCGTACTGCGCTGGCGTCATGTTGAATTGTTCGCGGCTGTAGGCGACGTCGTTGACGTTCTCCGCCAGGTGCGTGTGCAGCGAAATACCCGAACTGCGGCCGAAGCTGCGCGCAAGCAGGGCGGATTCGCGCATCAGGTCGCGCGACACCGAGAACGGCGAGCAGGGCGCGACCACGATGCGCTGCATCGCGTAGCGGCCGGCGTCGTGATAGGTCTCGATCAGGCGCTGGGTATCCTTCAGGATCGCCGCCTCGTCCTCCACCACGCGGTCCGGCGGCAGGCCGCCTTTCGACTGGCCGACGCTCATCGCGCCGCGCGCGGCGTGAAAGCGCATGCCGATTTCCTGCGCCGCCTCGATGCTGTCATCCAACCGGCAGCCGTTCGGGTAGATGTACAGATGGTCGCTGCTGGTGGTGCAGCCGGACAGCATCAGCTCCGCCATCGCGGTCTGGGTCGAGACGCGGATCATCTCCGGCGTCAGGTTGGCCCACACCGGGTACAGGCTGGTCAGCCATTCGAACAGTTCGCCGTCCTGCGCCGCCGGCAATGCCCGCGTCAGGCTCTGGTACATGTGGTGGTGAGTGTTGATCAGTCCCGGCAGCACGACGTGGTGGCGGGCGTCGATTACTTCGTCGGCGTCCTGCGGCAGCTCGGCGGCGGTGCCGACCTGTTCGATCGCATTGCCGCGGATGAATACCGAGCCGTCGGCGATTTCGCGGCGCGCATCGTCCATCGTGACGACGACGGCGGCATTCTTGATCAGCAGGGTTTTGGTCATGGCGGGTTCGGTGGACGGCAAAGTTGGACGGGAGCGGCGGCGCCCAAGGCCTGCGGTTCCCGCCGGCGCGGGAACGGCAGCGCAGCAGGAGTTCAGCCAACCGGCGGCTGGAAATGGCGCAGGAAGTCGAGGAACACCTGCGCCGACACCTCGGCATCGTCGGCGGTCATGGTTTCCAGCGGGTTGTGGCTGATGCCGCCGTTGCCGCAGCGCGTAAACAGCATCGCGACGTCGGTGATTCTGGCCATCGCCATCGCGTCGTGGCCGGCACCGGACAGTAGCTCGAACGGCGGTACGCCGGCGCGTTCGACCGCCGCCGCCAGCTGCCGCATCAGCCACGGCGCGCATGGCGCAGCCGATGCGCACAC
>JBATWJ010000405.1:0-7378 GCA_049672545.1 Burkholderiaceae bacterium | reverse complement strand
GCCAACACCCGGGCCGCCTGCCGGCGCCCCGGGTTTTTGTTTGCCTTCTGCCGGCGTGCGACAATAGCCGCTTTCGCCCGCGGCGCGGGCGCCTCACGTTTTCATCATGACGCACCCCGAATACATCCTCACCCTGTCCTGTCTCGACCAGCGCGGTATCGTCCACAAAGTGTCCGGCTTCCTCGCCGAACATGGTTGCAACATCATCAATTCGGCCCAGTTCGGCGACGCCCAGTCGCAGCTGTTCTTCATGCGTGTGCAGTTCACCGCCGAGGATGCGGCGATCGGCGACGCCGCGCTGCGCGCCGACTTCGCGGCGCTGGCGAACCTCCTGCAGATGCGCTGGCAATTGCACGATGCCGCCAAGAAGCCGCGCCTGATGCTGATGGTGTCGAAGATCGGCCACTGCCTGAACGACCTGCTGTTCCGCTACAAGAGCGGCCTGTTGCCGGTCGAGATTCCGGCGATCGTCTCCAACCACCGCGATTTCTACCAGCTGGCGGCCAGCTACAACATCCCGTTTCATCACCTGCCGCTGGAAGCCGGCGCGTCGCCTGAAGCCAAGCGCGCGCAAGAGCGCAAGGTGCTGGAAATCGTCGAGGCCAACCAGATCGACCTGGTGGTGCTGGCGCGCTACATGCAGATCCTGTCGCCGGAAATGTGCGATGCATTGGCCGGGCGCGCGATCAACATCCACCATTCGTTCCTGCCCAGTTTCAAGGGTGCCAAGCCTTACTATCAGGCACACGACCGCGGCGTGAAGCTGATCGGCGCCACCGCCCATTTCGTCACCGGCGACCTGGACGAAGGCCCGATCATCGAGCAGGACGTCGAGCGGGTCGACCACGCGATGGAGCCGGACACGCTGACCGCGATCGGGCGCGACGTCGAATGCGTGGTGCTGGCGCGCGCGGTCAAGTGGTTCGTCGAGCACCGGATTCTGCTGAACGGCCACAAGACGGTCGTATTCAAATAGGCGGACGGGCAGCGCATTTTCCTGCCGGCTTCTGACACACGAGCGGTGGAGTGAAAGGGAAAACGGCAGCAATTCGGAGTGAGGAAGAGAAATATACTCCCTGGTTCACACCGTTATGCCGGGCTTAAATAAAGGGAAGTTGAGTCATACTCCCGTTATTCTCCGGTTTTCAGTTTCCAGGAAAATTTCCGCTGATGCCCGATCGCCTTCCAGCGGCTCGTTGAGCAAGGTGCACGCTGGTCTTCCGTCCTTCCCGCCAAGGCGGGAGTCCGGCGGCGTGCGGATAAACGGCAACGGTCCCGCCTTCTGACGGACCATGCGTTCGACGGATGGATCTGACAGGCGCTACCGGATTTCTGCAGCTTCCGGCGGTGGCATTCCGTTGCCAGCCGCCGTCGTCAGCGCTCAGCTCAGCACGCGCTTGAGCCAGGCGCCGATATCGTCGATCTCTTCCGGGCAGACCGCATGCGGCATCAGGTACTCGTGCCATTCGACCGGGTGGCCGAGCGCGCGCAGCAGGTCGCGCGATTTCTCGGCACGGTCGATCGTGATCACCGGATCGCCGCGGCCGTGCGCCAAAAAGATCGGCGTGTCCTGGTTGGCGGCGTGGCGCTCCTCGGCGATCACGGCATTGAGCGGCACGTAGCCGGACAGGCACAGCAGGCCGGCCAGCTTTTGCGGGTAGCGCAGCCCGGTCTGCAAGGCCATCGCGCAGCCTTGCGAAAAGCCGGCCAGCACGATGCGTTCGGCGGCGATGCCGCGTGCCTTCTCCTTGGCGATCAGCGCTTCGACCGCCTTTTGCGAGGCGCGCAGGCCGGCTTCGTCCTCGCGCCTGGCGAGGTCGGTGCCGAGAATGTCGTACCAGGCGCGCATCACATAGCCGTTGTTGATCGTCACCGGCATCGTCGGCGCATGCGGGAAGACGAAGCGGATCGGCGCTACGCCCGACAGGTCGAGTTCGCGCACGATCGGCACGAAGTCATTGCCATCGGCGCCGAGGCCATGCATCCAGATCACGGCGGCGGTGGGGTTCGGTGCGGTTTCGAGTTCAATGGTTTCCAGCAGGGTGTCGGTCATCTCGGATTCTTGAAAAAGGGAAGAGGTTACTTCGGGCGCAGTGCCGATTTCGGCCGGAATGCCTTGCATACCGCGTCGTCGGTTTCGAGGTACGGGCCGCCGATCAGGTCCAGGCAGTAGGGCACGGCGGCGAAGATGCCGGGCACCAGCTGCTTGCCGTCGGCATCCTTCAGGCCTTCCAGCGTTTCCTTGATCGATTTCGGCTGGCCCGGCAGGTTGATGATCAGCGCTGCGTGGTCGGCGGCTTCGCGGATCACCGCCACCTGGCGCGACAGGATCGCGGTCGGCACGAAGGAGAGGCTGATCTGCCGCATCTGTTCGCCGAAGCCCGGCATTTCCTTGGTGGCAATGGCCAGCGTCGCTTCCGGCGTGACGTCGCGTCGCGCCGGGCCGGTGCCGCCAGTGGTCAGCACCAGATGGCAGCGGTGCACATCGACCAGTTCGATCAGCGCCGCCTCGATCTGCGCGCGCTCGTCGGGGATCAGCCGTTCCTCGGCGCGCCACGGACTGGTCAGCGCGCCGGCCAGCCAGTCGCGCAGCGCCGGGATGCCCTGGTCCTGGTAGCCGCCGCTGCTGGCGCGGTCGGATACCGACAGCAGGCCGACCCGCAGTTCGTCAGGATGCGTCGTCGTCATTCGGTGCTTCCTCGGTGTCGGCCGCGTCCGGCTCGCCGCCGCCTTGCAACTGCTTCAGGATCTGGAAAATCTCGCGGTAGGCTTTCGGCGGCTTGTTTTCGGCCTGCTCGCGGCGCGCATTGCGGATCAGCGTGCGCAAGCGCTGGGCGTCGGCGCCCGGATGCTCGGCCAGCAATTCGGTCAGCGCGGCATCGGACGCCAGCAGCTTGTCGCGGCGCCGCTCCAAGAGGTGCAGCGTGTGGGTTTCGGCCTTCGATGCGCCGCGCCAGCTATCCAGCGTGCTCTGCAGCGCGGCGATCTCGTCTTCATCGAGTGTGCGCATCTTCTTGCCGACGAACTGCAACTGGCGGCGCCGGCCTTCGTGGTTACTGATCTTCTGGCATTCGAGGATGGCGTCGCGCACGTCGTCCGGCAGCGGCGCGCGCAGCACCCGGTCCTTCGGCTGCGCCACCAGTTCCTCGCCGAGTTTTTGCAGCGCGGTCATTTCGCGCTTCAACTGCGACTTGGAGGGGCGGTCGTATTCCTGTTCGAATTCACTGGACTGAAAGCCGCAGGAACCGCGGTTGGGATTTGGCATAGTTCAACACTTCATGGCAGCGCGCCGTTCTGGCAGCGACTGCTATCATAAAGCTTTACCCGCCCCGAAGAAACCGCTCCCATGACCGATTCCGTTTTCATCTACAGCCAGGACCAGTTGCGCGAGCTGGCGCAGGACATGCTGCGTTACGCGAAGGAAAAAGGAGCGACCGATTGCGCGCTCGAATTCAGCGAAGGCAACGGGCTGTCGGTATCGGTGCGGCGCGGCAAGGTCGAGACCATCGAGCAGAACAAGGACAAGGGCATGGGCGTGACGGTCTTCCTCGGCGAAGGCCGGCAGATCCGCCGCGGCAATGCCAGCACGTCCGATTTCTCCGCCCAGTCGCTGCGCGACACCGTCGACGCCGCCTACAACATCGCGCGCTTCACCGCGCCGGACGACTGCGCCGGACTACCGGAGCAGGACATGCTGGAAATGCAGCCGCGCGACCTGAAGCTGTATTCGCCGTGGCTGTTGAGCGCCGAGGAGGCGGTCGAGCTGGCGCGGCGCGGCGAGGCGGCGGCGTTCGACGTCGATCCGCGCATCACCAACAGCGAAGGCGCCGGCGTCTATGCGCAGCAGTCGCATTTCGTCGCCGCCAACAGCCGCGGCTTCATCGGCGGCTATCCGTATTCGCGCCACACGATGTCGGTGGCGCCGATCGCCGGCCGCGGCGCCCACATGCAGCGCGACGACTGGTATTCGTCGATGCGCGACCCGAAGAAGCTGGCCAGGCCCGAGGCGATCGGCCGCTACGCCGCCGAGCGCGCGCTGGCGCGGCTGCACGCGAAAAAGCTGTCGACCCGCAAGTGCCCGGTATTGTTCGAGGCGCCGCTGGCGGCCGGCATCCTCGGCGCCTTCGTGCAGGCGACCTCGGGCGGCGCACTGTACCGCAAGTCGAGCTTCCTGCTCGATTCGCTCGGGCAGCAGGCGCTGGCGTCGCATGTGCAGATCGTCGAAGACCCGCATGTGATCGGCGGCGTCGGCTCGGCGCCGTTCGACGAGGAAGGCGTCCGTACCCAGCGGCGCGACGTGGTCAAGGATGGCGTGGTGCAGGGCTATTTCCTGTCCACTTATTCTGCGCGCAAGCTCGGCATGCAAACCACCGGTAACGCCGGCGGCTCGCACAACCTGTCGCTGACGTCGAGCCTGACGCGCCCGGCCGACAACTTTCGCGCGATGCTGAAGAAAATGGGCACTGGCCTGCTGGTGACCGAGCTGATGGGGCAGGGCGTGAACTACGTGACCGGCGACTATTCGCGCGGCGCCGCCGGTTACTGGGTCGAGAACGGCAGGATCCAGTACCCGGTCGAGGAAATCACGATTGCCGGCAACATGAAGGACATGCTGATGCAGATCGTCGCGGTCGGCGCCGACAGCCTGATCCGTGGCAGCAAGCAGACCGGCTCGATCCTGATCGAAAGCATGACGGTGGCCGGCAGCTGAGGCATCGGCCGCGCATTGGCAAGCGGCACTCCAGCCGATCGAAACTCCATTTATGGGGAGTATGCAACCAAGGCGGGCGTTTTACGTCCGGCTCAGGCGGCATACCATGGGAGTATATGGATGCGCCACCATCTCCTGGCATCGCATCCGGTAGTGCCGCCGCTGCCATCGGCCGCAGCGGCCGAAACCGGTCAGGCCAGCACTTCCACCAGCTGCATCATCCCCAGATCCTCGTGATCCAGCGCATGGCAATGCCAGACGTATTTGCCGGTGAAATCGGCAAAGCGCATGCGGAACGTCACCGAGGTCGGCTTGTCCACGGTGCCGCCCGGCGGCAGCGGTATGGTGTCGGCCCAGAACGGCGTCACGTCCTCGCCGTTGATTTTCACCACGTAGCTGTCGTTGACGTGGATGTGGAACGGATGCGGATAGCCGTTCATGTTGTAGATGGTCCATTCCTCCACCGCATTCAGCGCGACCGTCTGCGTCACCGTCAGCTCGGACTGGAACGGTGACAGCTTAGCGCCGAAGGTGCCGGAAGCGAACACGATGTCCTTGAAATCATCCAGCCCGTCGCCTTCCGGCACGAACCACTCCTCGCCGGCGGGAATCGGCAGATTCAGGTGGGCGTTGTCCTTGCCGAGGATGGCCAGCACCAGCGCGCGCGTCTTGCCGCCGTGCTGCGCCAGCTCTTGGTCGGTGATCGGGGTGTGGTCGCTGTAGCGCGGCAGGTTGGCGGCGGACGGCAGCGCGGTGGTCATCGGCGGCCCTTCGACCACGATGCGCGCGACGATTTCTTCCGGCTGGCTCGACGGCGCCGCCGCCGAGCGCAGGTAATAGGTGCCCGGCACGTCGCTGGCCTTGATTACCACCGAATGGCGGTTGCCCGGATAGAGCGCGTTGCCGGGCCATTGCTGGTTGCCGAATTGGCTCGAGGTCTCGCGGTTGATCGGCCGGAACCTGCGGTCGAACACGTTGCCGTCGCGGGCGTAGTGCCACAGCGTATGGCCGTCCAGCACCGGGTTGAACGGATAGAACGAGGCGGCGTTGATGAAATGCCAGTTCTGCACTTCGCCCGGCCGCATCACGATGGTCGGCTGGTAGGCGCCATTGATCAGGAACGCCGTGGTCGGCGCCGCCACCGAATCGTAGAAGGTCTCGGTCTTGCCGTCGGCGGTCAGGTTCATCTTGTGCACGAACATCACGCGCTCGCGGATCTCCGGCGAGGCGATGAAGCGGTCGTTCGGGTCGCGCACGATGATGGCGCCGAACATGCCGCTCGACACCTGCACGTTGGAAGAGCCGTGTAGGTGTGGGTGGTACCAGTAGATGCCGTTGGTGTGGTTTTCCGGAATGGTGATTTCATGCTGACGGCTGGCGCCGGGCAGCACGCCGGCTTCCGGCGTATCGACCACGTAGTCGCCGAACACGCCGGGCCGGATTTCCTTCGGATCGACGTGCAGGCCGTGGAAGTGCAGGTTGGTGCTGTTCTGGTGGTTCAGGTATTTCAGCGCCGACTGGCCGCCGCTATTGGCCGGCAATTCGTTGCGCAGATCGATGCGCAACGTGTCGCCGACATTCAGGACCAGCGTCGGCGCCATGTAGCGGCCGTTGAAGCTGCGCAGCGACGCGGTGATTTTCTTGGCCGTACCGGGATAGACACCCTGGGCGCTGCCGATGTCGAGCGGCTGGCTTGCATAGCGCACCGACAACGTCATGTCGAGCTGGCGGTTTTTCGACGCCAGCGTGGCCGCTTCGGGCAGCGTGTCCTCGGTGGCGCTGGCGCCGCCGCAACCGGCCAGGGGCGCCAGCGCGGTGCCGAGCGACAGTCCGAAAGCCCAGCGCAGCGTATCGCGGCGGCCGCTGTCGACGGCGGGAACGGGAGATTGGATGCGTGCATTCATGACAGTGCCCTAGGCGAAGGAAACCGGAAGCGGCTGCGGCTGGATCGCGCGCGCCGGCGCTGTGCCGCACGCCGCGCTGCGGTTGTCGCCCCAGGCAAACACCGCAGCGCCGTCGGTGGCCAGCACGTGGCCGCTGCCGGCGGCGATGCGGGTGATATGCGCCAGCGGCTTGATCCGCACCGGCTGCGGCGAGGGCGCCGCGCTGTCCCACCCGGTCTGGCCCAGTCCGTTCCAGCCCCAGGCGAATACTTCGCCCTGCGCCGACAGCGCCGCCGTGTAGAACATGCCGGCATCGATCTGCGCCACCGGGAACCCGGTCTTGATGCGCACCGGCCGGGTGTAGTAGCGCTCCGTGCCGTCGCCGGTCTGGCCGTGGTTGTTGGCGCCCCAGGCCCACAGACGGCCATGGACGTCGAGCGCGAAGCTGTGGGTATCGCCGGCGGCGACATGCCTGATCGGCTCGGGGAAGGCCACCCTGGCCGGTGTCGTCTGCGCCGCCAGCGAGCCGGTTCCAAGCTGGCCGGCGCTGTTCGAACCCCAGGACCAGACGCCGCCGTCGCGGTCCAGCGCCAGCATATGGCCATGGCCGGCGGCGATCTGGGCGATCGGCGCCAGGCCGTCGATCGCCGCCGCGTCGCTGTACAGCGCCGGCGTCGCGCGCCCCAGCTGCCCATGGACGTTCATGCCCCACGACCAGACCGTGCCGTCCGCCTGCAGCGCAAAGGCGCCGGATTCGGTCAGCGCCACCTGCGCCGTGCCCGGC
>JBATWJ010000404.1:0-3352 GCA_049672545.1 Burkholderiaceae bacterium | reverse complement strand
CCTTCGGCCTGGCCGTGTGGTCGTACACGCGCCGGCCGAGCTGGGCCGCCGCGGCGGTCGCGGTGCTGGCCTGCGCGGCCCTGTGGTTCATCAATCGCAACCTGTGGGCCTTGGCGGCCCTGCCGGTGCTCTTCCTGGCCTCGCGTGTCGATGTGCGCGTGCCGCGCCTGCGCTGGGCCTTCTACGCCTATTACCCGCTGCACCTGGCCGCGCTCTGGTTGATCCGCATCCCCATGAGCAAGGCCGGCTACCTGTTTTTCTGATTGGAGTCCTGCCCCATGCGAAAACCCGTTCTTCTGGCCCTCTCTCTGGCGTTCCTGGTCAGCGCGCAAAGCGCCTTGGCCGCCGGCGACGCCGGCAACTTCGGCACGCCCATCAAGTCGGGCGTCTCGGTGTCCTTTCCCGACAGCAGCGCGACCTTCCAGCCCACGCCCGAGGCCCTGGAGCTGCTGGCCGACGCCAGGAATGCGGCGATCATCTACATCAGCGGCCGCACCAGCACACTACGGCCCAGCGCGGCCGACGAGGCCCTTGCGCTGCGTCGCGCGCTCTCGGCCAGGTCGTACCTGGTGGCGCGCGGCGTGTCGCCGCTCAAGATCATGGTGAACTTCGCATCGGCCGCCGACTTCGTGGCCGACAACTCGACGGCCGAGGGCCGGCGCGAGAACCAGCGCGTGGACATTGAGGTGGTCTACATCCCCACCTATTGAGCGATCCGGCATCGCCATTCCTGGCGGTGCTGCAGGTCGCTCCAGCAGCTTCGCATCGTCGGCTCTGACGATGCAGGCCCGGCCGGCTTCCCTTGACAGCATCGCCATTTCTGACGATGCTGGCCAAGTCCCGATTTACTCCAGGAAGAAGGCCATGAGATACCCCGGCGGCAAGGGCGGTGCCGGCGTCTACCAGACGATCATCAACAACATCCCGCCTCACGACACGTACATCGAAACGCACCTGGGCGGCGGCAACATCCTGGAGCGCAAGCGGCCCGCTGCCCGCAGCGTCGGCATCGACATTGATCCCGAGGTGATCGAGGTCTGGCAGCAGCTCGATGTGCCCGGCCTGGAGCTGCACCACGGCGACGCCGTGGCCTGGCTGGAGTCCCACCCGTTCACCGGCTCCGAGTTCGTCTACGTCGATCCGCCCTACGTGATGGACAGCCGGCGCGGCGGCAAGCTCTACCGCCACGAATACGACGACGCCGACCACGTGCGGCTGCTCGACGTGCTGGCCGGCCTGCCGTGCGCGGTGATGGTGTCGGGCTACAGCTCAACGATCTATGACAGCTCTCCCTTGGCGTCATGGAGAACTATCGACTTCAACGCGATGACGCGCGGCGGCATCGCTATTGAACGGCTCTGGATGAACTACCCCGAGCCGGCCGAGCTGCACGATCTGCGCTACCTCGGCAGCAACTTCCGCGAGCGCGAGCGCATCAAGCGGAAGAAAGCCCGCTGGCAAGCGAAGCTCGCCAAGCTCGATCCGCTGGAGCGGGCGGCGATCATGGAATGCCTGCGCGAGCTGGAGGCGGCCGAGTAGGTCACGCTTGCGCCTGGTTGTGCAGCGCCCATACGCGCTTGACCTGGCTTTCACTGCACCCGGCCAGCCTGGCCGTCTCTGGAATGCTGTGGCCTGCGGTGCGCAGCGCCACGATGCGTTCATGCACCTTCGTGTTGGCCTTGCGGCCGGTGTAGCGGCCGGCGTCCTTCGCCAGCTCGACGCCCTGCCGCTGTCGCTCGCGGCGATCCTCGTAGTCGTCGCGGGCCATCTGCAACGCCAGCTTCAAAAGCATGTCCTGGATCGACTCCAGCACTACCTTTGCCACGCCCTTCGCCTCGGCGGCCAGGTCGGATAGATCGACCACGCCAGGGACAGCCAGGCGCGCGCCCTGGGCGCGGATCGAGGCCACGAGGCGTTCGGCCTCGGGCAGCGGCAGGCGGCTGATGCGGTCGATCTTCTCCGCAACAACGACTTCACCGGGTTGCAGGTCGCCGATCATGCGTAGCAGCTCGGCGCGATCGGCGCGAGCGCCCGAAGCCTTCTCGCGGTAGATGCCGGCGACGTAGAAGCCGGCGGCCCTGGTGCTCTCCACGATGGCGGCCTGCCTGGTCAAGTCCTGCTCGTCGGTGCTGACGCGCAAGTAGATGCGCGCGACCTTGAAGGCGACGCCGGCGGCCTGGTGCTCGGTCGGCGTCCGCATGATGCGGTCGGCACCTTCGACCAGGCCATCGCCGCCGACGCGCAGCGGTGGCGTCTTGGCGAGCGCCTGGCGCGCTGCGCGTGACTGGCGCGGCATTGCCGCGATCTGTGTTTCCTGGGCGGTGCGCGGCGTGATGATCGCGCTGCGCTTCGCCTTGGTCTTGCCTGGGAAGTAGCCGTTGCGGCTGGTCATGGGTTCCTCCGGTCATTTTGGGTATACGCAAAGTGTCCGGTCATGCTACCCCCGGCCAAAAAGGCCGTCATGCGGTTTATCTTGGCCGGGTCGTTGTTGGCGGGTCTAAATGGCCGCTCCGTGGATCTCATCGCCAGAAATGGCGATGCGAGATCCAGGGCAGGGCGGCCGCCATCGTCAGACCTGGCGATGGTCGACGCCGGCGCGCATCGTCGGATGTGGCGATGCCAGCTCGAGGTCGGTGGCCACCGCCGGCGACCTGGTGCCATCGTCGGCAATGGCGATGCTGCAGCTCGACGTGCGCGGCCTGGTCGTCTCGGCATCGTCGGATGCGGCGATGCTCGAGCGAGGCGAAAAAAAACCGCCTCGGGGTGTCCGAGGCGGCAAGTCTGCATGCGGTTCAGGGAGGAAGAAACCGCGCCGGCGATCAGGGAGGAAAACCGCGCGGCCTGATGTGCAGCTCGGCCACTTTAGCCGGATTTTTCGACTTATCCGATGCGAGCGGCCCGCCGTGGGCGCTGCTCGATCTGCTGTTGCTTTTTCTCGACGTGCTTCTGCTCCTGGTGCTGCTGCTCGTCGCGCTGCACCTGGCTGATGGCCGCGCCGATCTGCCGCTTCACGCCCTCGATGCCCAGCTCGCTCTTGTGCGCCAGGTCGTTGAAGTCGGTGTGCTGCTTCATCGTGGACAGCGCCGCGATCTGCGCGCCGCTCAACATCGACGCCTTGAGCTTGGCCGCCTCGTCGCCGGCCAGCTCGACCTTGCCGGCGGCGGCGTCGGCAAGGCGCTGCTCGGCGCGGAGGTGGGTCTTGAAGCTGTCGGGCGTGATGGCGGGCAAGTCGCGCGGGTAGGTGTTCTCGGCCGGCGCGAAGATCGGGAAGATCGCCTTGCCGCCCACGGCCTGGGCGGCCGCCTCGGCCTTCTCCCGGCCGGGGTTGTTGCCGTGGGTCATGACCAGGTGC
>JBATWJ010000403.1:0-13384 GCA_049672545.1 Burkholderiaceae bacterium | reverse complement strand
CAGGTGGTCGCCGCCGGCACGCCGGTGGTGCGGGTGGCGCAACTGCAGGAGCGCGAAGTCCTGATCGCCGTGCCGGAAGACCGGGTCGACGCGCTGCGGCAGATCGGCGACATCCGGGTCCGGCTGTGGGCCGATCCGTCGCAGAGCATTCCGGGCACGCTGCGCGAGGTGGCCCCGGCAGCCGATCCGGCAACCCGTACCTACGCGATGAAGATCGCGCTGCCGCAGGCGCCGGAATCGGTGCGGCTCGGCATGACCGGCTATGTCACCTTCGTCGCCAGCACGTCCGAGCGCAGGGTGCGGCTGCCGCTGACCGCCTTGCTGCGCGACGGCGACCAGAGCGCGGTCTGGGTCGTCGAAGACGGCGCCGTGCGGCTGACGCCGGTACAGGTGGCTGGCCCGAGCGGCAACGATGTGTTGCTGGCGGGCGGCGTTGCACCCGGGCAGCGCGTGGTGACCGCCGGCGCCCATCTGCTGAAGGCGGGGCAGAGGGTCAAGCTGCTGGATGGCGACGCCAATGATGCCGGAGCGGCCCGATGAAAGGCGGCTTCAATCTGTCGCGCTGGGCGCTGCAGCACATGCCGCTGACGCGCTACCTGATCGTGGCGCTGTTGATCGGCGGCGTGCTCAGCTACGGCCGGCTGGGTCAGGACGAAGATCCGCCGTTTACGTTCCGGGCGATGGTGGTGAGCGCCGCGTGGCCCGGCGCGACGGCGCTGCAGATGGCCGACCAAGTCACCGACAAGCTGGAAAAGAAGCTGCAGGAAACCCCGCATATCGACAAGATCCGCAGCTATTCGAAGCCGGGCGAAACCCTGATCATCCTGCAGCTGCAGGAATCGACGCCGCCGAAGGACGTGCCGAACGCCTGGTACCAGGTGCGCAAGAAGATCGGCGACATCCGCGCCACGCTGCCGCCGGGCGTGCAGGGGCCGTTCTTCAACGACGAGTTCGGCGACACCTACGGCTCGATCTTCGCGCTGTCGGGCGACGGCTTCAGCTACGCCGAACTGAAGGACTACGCCGACCTGGTGCGCCAGCAGCTGCTGGCGGTGCCGTCGGTGGCCAAGGTCGAACTGTTCGGCGTGCAGGATGAAAAGATCTACATCGAGTTCTCGCACAAGAAGTTCGCCCAGCTCGGCATCCCGTTCGACGCGGTGGTCAGCCAGATCAATACCCAGAACGCGGTCGAGGCGACCGGCATCCTGGTGACGCCGAGCGACAATCTGCAGGTGCGCGTGTCCGGCGCCCCGCAGGCGGTTGCCGACCTGGAAAACCTGCAGCTGCGCGCCGGCGGCACCACCTTCCGCCTTGGCGATTTCGCCACCGTCAGCCATGGCTACCGCGATCCGCCGCGCGACAAGATGCGCTTCAACGGCAGGGAGGTGATCGGGCTCGGGGTGTCGATGGAGAAGGGCGGCAACATCATCGACCTCGGCCGCGACCTGGAGCAGGCGACGGCCGCGCTCACCGCCAAGCTGCCGGTCGGCCTGCAGCTGGAACGGGTATCGGACCAGCCGAAGGTGGTCGCCTCGTCGGTCAACGAATTCATCCATACGCTGATCGAGGCAGTGCTGATCGTGCTGGCGGTCAGTTTCGTCGCGCTCGGGCTGCACACGCGGCCGTTGCGGATCGACGTCTGGCCCGGCATGGTGGTGGCGCTGACGATCCCGCTGGTGCTGGCGGTGACCTTCCTGTTCATGCGCCTGTTCGACATCGATCTGCACAAGATTTCGCTCGGCGCCCTGATCATCGCGCTCGGCCTGCTGGTCGACGACGCCATCATCGCGGTCGAAATGATGGTGCGCAAGATGGAGGAAGGGCTGTCGCGCCTCGATGCCGCTACCTTCGCCTATACCTCGACCGCGATACCGATGCTGACCGGCACGCTGATCACCGCCGCCGGCTTCCTGCCGATCGGGCTGGCGAAGTCGATGGCCGGCGAATATACCTTCACGATGTTTTCGGTGAATGCGCTGGCGCTGCTGATCTCGTGGTTCGCGGCGGTGCTGTTTACCCCCTACATCGGCTTCCTGCTGCTGAAGACGCGGCCGAAGGCGGGGGCCGACGGCCACCATGAACTGTTCAACACGCCGTTCTATTCGCGCTTCCGGCGCCTGGTCCATTGGTGCGTCGAATGGCGCAAGACCACCATCGCGCTGACGATGCTGGCGTTCGCACTCGGCGCATTCGGCTTTCGCTTCATCGAACAGCAGTTCTTCCCGGATTCGAGCCGGCTGGAGCTGATGGTCGAACTGTGGCTGCCGGAAGGCTCGTCCTTCGCCGCCACCGAGGAACAGGCGAAAAAGTTCGAGGATTTCGTGCGTCGGCAGGAGGGCGTGGCCAGCGTCACCAGCTACGTTGGGACCGGCAGCCCGCGCTTCTATCTGCCGCTGGACCAGATCTTCCCGCAGACCAACGTGGTGCAGATCGTAGTGCTGCCGGCCGATTCGCAGGCGCGCGAACGGCTGCGGCTGAAGATCGTCGAGCTGTTCAAGAACGATTTCCCGCAGGTGCGCGGTCGCGTCAAGCTGTTGCCGAACGGCCCGCCGGTGCCTTACCCGGTGCAGTTCCGCGTCAGCGGCGGTGATGTCGCCGGCGTGCGCCGGATTGCCGACCAGGTGAAGGAAATCATGCGCGCCAACCCGAACACGATCGGCGTCAATGACAACTGGAACGAATCGGTGAAGGTGCTGCGGCTCGATCTCGACCAGGACAAGCTGCGCGTATTGGGCATCAGTTCGCAGACCGTGATGCGCGCTGCCAACACCATATTGAGCGGCACCCCGATCGGCCAGTATCGCGACGGCAACCGGCTGCTGGACATCGTGATGCGCCAACCGGTCGAAGAGCGCGCCACCATCGATGCGCTATACCAGGCCAGCATCCCGACCGCCAGCGGCAAGGCGGTCACGCTGTCGCAGGTGGCGCGCGCCGATTTCGTCTGGGAGCCTGGCGTGGTCTGGCGCGAAGGGCGCGAATGGGCGGTCACGGTGCAGGCGGACGTCGCGGATGGCATCCAGGGGCCAACCGTCTCCGGCCAGATCGATCCGCAGCTCGACCGCCTGCGTGCCAGCCTGCCCGCCGGCTACAAGATCAAGCTGGAAGGCGCGGCCTCCGACAGCGGCAAGGCGCAGCAGTCGATTCTGGTCAACGTGCCGCTGGTGATCTTCATCATCTTCACCTTGTTGATGCTGCAACTGCACAGCTTCTCGCGCTCGCTGTTGGTATTTCTGACCGGTCCGCTCGGGATCGCCGGCGCCGCGCTGGCGTTGCTGCTGCTGCAACGACCGTTCGGCTTCGTCGCCCAGCTCGGCGTGATCGCGCTGTTCGGCATGATCATCCGCAACTCGGTGATCCTGATCGACCAGATCGAACAGGACATCGCCCACGGATCGCCGCCGTGGACCGCGATCGTCGAGTCGGCGGTACGGCGCTTCCGGCCGATCATGCTGACCGCCGCCGCCGCGGTGCTGGCAATGATCCCGCTGTCGCGCTCGGTATTCTGGGGGCCGATGGCGGTCGCGATCATGGGCGGCTTGATGATCGCCACCGCGCTGACGCTGCTGTTCCTGCCGGCGCTGTACGCTACCTGGTTCCGCGTCAAACGGCCTGCGTCGCCCTGATCGAAGGGGCTCCAGAAACGCCACAGCCCTATAGCTTCAGGTAAAATAATGGGTTGACGCTGAGTTCGGCGCAGGCAAGCGGGGCGGCCAGTTTGGATTTCTTGGTCGCTTTTTTATTGGGGTTTGCCTGCAAATATCCCGCGAGGATGGCGAAATTGGTAGACGCACCAGGTTTAGGTCCTGACGCCAGCAATGGTGTGGGGGTTCGAGTCCCCCTCCTCGCACCACGGAATTTTTACACTTTGGACGATTCACATGGCAACTGCAGTCGAAACCCTGAACAAACTTGAACGTCGCATCACCATCACGCTCCCGCTGGCCGATGTGCAGTCGGAAGTCGAAAAGCGGCTGAAGATCCGTGCGCGCACCGCCAAGGCGCCGGGCTTCCGACCGGGCAAGGTACCGATGAAGATGGTTGCCGCCCAGTACGGTTTTCAGGTCGAGAACGAAGTGCTGAACGACCAGGTGGGACGCGCCTTTGCCCAGGCGACCAGCGAAAACAACCTGCGCGTCGCCGGTTTTCCGAAGATCGAACCGAAGTCGGGCGAAGCGGTGCCGGACGGCTCGGTCATGTTCGACGCCACGTTCGAGGTCTATCCGGAGGTGAAGATCGGCGATCTGTCCGCGGCTGAAGTGGAAAAGACCGCGACTGAAGTCAGCGACGCCGAAATCGACAAGACGATCGACATCCTGCGCAAGCAGCGCGTGCATTACCACGCCAAGGGCGAGCACGGCGCGCACGGCGATGGCGGCCCCGACCAGAGCGCGCAGAACGGCGACCGCGTCACCGTCGACTTCACTGGCACCATCGACAGCGTCGAGTTCCAGGGCGGCAAGGCCAGCGACTATGCGTTCGTGCTCGGCGAAGGCCGCATGCTGCCCGAGTTCGAAGCTGCGACCATTGGCCTCAAGGTCGGCGAATCGAAGGTGTTCCAGCTGAACTTCCCGGCCGACTATCACGGCAAGGACGTGGCCGGCAAGACCGCCGAATTCACGATCACGCTGAAGAACGTCGAGTGGGCGCACTTGCCGGAAGTGGATGAGGAATTCGCCCGCTCGCTCGGGGTCGAAAATGGCGACTTGACGAAGATGCGCGAAGACATCCGGCTCAATCTGGAGCGCGAGGTCAAGGGTCGCGTCAAGGCCAAGACCAAGGATAGCGTGATGGATGCGCTGATCAAGGCGTCCGAGCTGGAAGTGCCGAAGGCCCTGGTCGATCAGGACGTGCAGCGCCTGTCCGAGATGACGCGCCAGGACATGCAGCAGCGTGGCATGAACGTCAAGGACCTGAACCTGCCGGCCGAACTGTTCACCGCGCAGGCGGAGCGTCGCGTGCGGCTTGGCCTGATCCTGGCCGAAGTGGTCAAGGCCAACAACCTGCAGGCCACTCCGGAGCAGGTGAAGGCGCAGGTCGAGGATTTCGCCCAGAGCTACGAAGATCCGCAGCAGGTCGTAAAATATTATTTCAGCGACCGTCAGCGCCTGGCCGAGGTGGAAGCCCTTGTTTTGGAAGAAAACGTCGTCAATTACGTACTGGGCAAAGCGAAGGTCACCGACAAGAAGGTGAGCTTCGACGAATTGATGGGCAACCAGGCGCAGGGGTGATTCCCACGCCCGGTTCTTCGAAGGAACTCCAATGACAGATTTTTCACGACGCTCCGCACTCGATACCGACATGCTCGGCATGGTGCCAATGGTCATCGAACAAAGCGGCCGGGGCGAGCGGGCCTACGACATCTATTCCCGCCTGCTGAAGGAGCGCGTGATCTTTCTGGTGGGACCGGTCAACGACCATACTGCCAATCTGATCGTCGCCCAGTTGCTGTTCCTGGAAAGCGAGAATCCGGACAAGGATATTTCCTTGTACATCAACTCGCCCGGCGGTTCGGTGTCGGCCGGCATGGCGATCTATGACACGATGCAGTTCATCAAGCCGGACGTGTCGACGCTGTGCACCGGGTTGGCGGCCTCGATGGGTGCCTTCCTGCTGGCGGCCGGCGCCAGGGGAAAGCGCTTCTCGCTGCCGAATTCGCGCATCATGATTCACCAGCCGCTCGGCGGCGCGCAAGGGCAGGCCTCGGACATCGAAATCCAGGCACGCGAGATTCTTTATCTGCGCGAACGGCTGAATGCGATCCTTGCTGAAAAAACCGGTCGCTCGATCGACCAGATCAGCAAGGACACCGATCGCGACAATTTCATGTCGGCCGACGCGGCAGTCGAGTATGGATTGATCGACAAGGTGCTGACAAGCCGCACCTGATTTTGGCTGTCCCTGCAAAAACGCCCGGACGCGTTACGTTCGGGCGTTTTGTTTTGTAACAAACGTAACCAGCGGGTTTTTTCCGGCGCTCGCCGTGACGAATCCGGATTTCGCAGGTAATATCAAACTGAATCCCACCCCAGCTCGCACCCAGCCTTATGCCTGACAAAAAATCTTCCAGCGGCGAAAAACTGCTCTATTGTTCTTTCTGCGGGAAAAGCCAGCACGAAGTGAAGAAGCTCATCGCCGGCCCTTCGGTCTTCATTTGCGATGAATGCATCGATTTGTGCAACGACATCATCCGCGACGAGGCGGCCGGTGTCGATGCGATGGCCAACCCGAAATCCGACCTGCCGACGCCGCACGAAATCACCGAGCTGCTCGACCAGTACGTGATCGGGCAAGCCAATGCCAAGCGCATCCTATCGGTGGCGGTCTACAACCACTACAAGCGCCTGAAGCATCTGAGCAAGAAGGATGACGTCGAGCTGGCAAAAAGCAACATCCTGCTGGTTGGCCCGACCGGCTCCGGCAAGACCCTGCTGGCACAGACCTTGGCGCGCATGCTCAACGTGCCGTTCGTGATCGCCGACGCCACCACGCTGACCGAAGCCGGCTATGTCGGCGAAGACGTCGAAAACATCATCCAGAAGCTGCTGCAGAACTGCAATTACGAAGTCGAGCGGGCGCAGAAGGGGATCGTCTACATAGACGAAATCGACAAGATTTCGCGCAAGTCGGACAACCCGTCGATCACCCGGGACGTGTCCGGCGAAGGCGTGCAGCAGGCGCTCTTGAAGCTGATCGAAGGGACGATGGCCTCGGTACCGCCGCAGGGTGGGCGCAAGCATCCGAACCAGGATTTTGTGCAGATCGATACCACCAACATCATGTTCATCTGCGGCGGCGCCTTCGACGGTCTGGCCAAGATCATCTCGAATCGCTCGGAAAAGAGCGGCATCGGTTTTTCCGCCACCGTCAAGAGCCGCGCCGAGCGTACCGCCAGCGAAGTGCTGGTCAACGCTGAACCGGAAGACTTGATCAAGTTTGGTCTGATCCCGGAACTGGTCGGCCGCCTGCCGGTGGTGGCGACGCTGAGCGAACTCGACGAGGAAGCGCTGATCCAGATCCTGCTGGAGCCGAAGAACGCGCTGGTCAAGCAGTACGCCAAGCTGCTGCAGATGGAGGGTGCGGAACTGGAAATCCGGCCAGCGGCCCTGCATGCGATCGCACGCAAGGCAATCGCGCGCAAGACCGGCGCCCGCGGCCTGCGTTCGATCCTCGAGCACGCGCTGCTGGACGTGATGTATGAACTGCCGAGCCAACAGAATGTCGCCAAGGTGGTCATCGATGAAAATACCATCACCAACGGTGCCAAGCCCTTGCTGATCTATCACGAGCAGCCGAAGGTATCCGGCGCCAAGTGAATGAAGTGAACCTCCGGGGAGCGCGGCGGGCGCTTTTCCCGGTGCTTGAATGCGTTACAACCCCTCGCCGGAAAGCAGTCTGGCTTCCGTTGCACGGCCACCCGGAGGCAGCTTCGAGTGGCTTTTTTATTGCTATTACCCATGAAGGACGTGATTTCGAATCTCCGGCCTTGTGTTTCGGCCGGTCGCGCCAACATCAATAGCAGGTTTTCTTGATAAGGCTCGCCATGACAACGACCTCACTTACTGAACACATGCAACTGCCGTTATTGCCGTTACGGGACGTAGTGGTATTTCCCCACATGGTGATACCGCTGTTCGTCGGCCGCCCGAAGTCGATCAAGGCGTTGGAAGCGGCCATGGAACAGGGCAAAAGCATTATGCTCTCGGCGCAAAAGACGGCCGCCAAGGACGAACCGAGCGCCGATGACATTTACGAAATCGGCTGCGTCGCCAACATCCTGCAGATGCTGAAACTGCCGGACGGTACCGTGAAGGTGCTGGTGGAAGGCGCGCAGCGGGCGCGCATCGACCACATCAGCGAACTCGACAGCCACTTTGTGTCCGACGTGACGCCGATCGAATCCGAGCCGGGGGACGATTCCGAAGTCGAGGCGATGCGGCGCGCGATCGTTCAGCAGTTCGATCAGTACGTCAAGCTGAACAAGAAGATCCCGCCCGAAATCCTGACCTCGCTGGCGGGCATCGACGACGCCGGCCGCCTGGCCGACACCATCGCCGCGCATCTGCCGCTGAAGCTGGAGCAGAAGCAGGTGATCCTGGAAATCTTCGACGTCGCCAAGCGCCATGAGCACCTGCTCGGTCAGCTCGAAGGCGAACTCGACATCCTGCAGGTGGAAAAGCGCATCCGCGGCCGCGTCAAGCGGCAGATGGAAAAGTCGCAGCGCGAGTATTACTTGAACGAGCAGGTGAAGGCGATCCAAAAGGAACTGGGCGAGGGCGAGGAAGGCGCCGACCTGGAAGAACTGGAAAAGAAGATCGTCGCCGCCCGCATGCCGAAGGAGGCGCGCGACAAGGGCTTGAACGAGCTCAAGAAGCTGAAGATGATGTCGCCAATGTCGGCCGAGGCCACCGTCGTGCGCAACTACATCGACACGCTGGTGGGCCTGCCCTGGAAGAAGAAATCCAAGGTCAACAACGATCTGGCCAACGCCGAAAAGGTGCTCGAGGACGACCACTACGGCCTGGAAAAGGTCAAGGAGCGCATCCTCGAATACCTCGCGGTGCAGCAGCGGGTCGAGCGGCTGAAGGCGCCGATCCTGTGCTTCGTCGGTCCGCCGGGCGTGGGCAAGACCTCGCTCGGACAGTCGATCGCGCGCGCGACCAACCGCAAGTTCGTGCGCATGGCGCTGGGCGGCGTGCGCGACGAGGCGGAAATCCGCGGCCATCGCCGCACCTACATCGGTTCGATGCCGGGCAAGATTCTGCAGAGCCTTTCCAAGGTCGGCGTGCGCAATCCGCTGTTTTTGCTCGACGAGATCGACAAGCTGGGCATGGATTTCCGCGGCGATCCGGCGTCGGCGCTGCTGGAAGTGCTGGACCCGGAGCAGAACCATACCTTCTCCGACCATTACATCGAGGTCGACTTCGACCTGTCGGACGTGATGTTCGTCGCCACGTCGAACTCGTTCAACATCCCGCCGGCGCTGCTGGACCGGATGGAAGTAATCCGGCTGTCCGGCTACACTGAGGACGAAAAAACCAGCATCGCCCAGCGCTATCTGCTGCCCAAGCAGATCCGTAACAACGGTCTGAAGGAAACCGAAATCAGCGTCGCCGAGTCGGCCATCCGCGACATCATCCGCTACTACACTCGGGAAGCAGGCGTGCGTTCGCTGGAGCGGGAAATCTCGAAGATCTGCCGCAAGGTGGTCAAGATGCTGCTGCTGCAGAAGCAGGAGCGGAAGATCGCCGTCACCTCCAAGAACCTCGACAAGTTCCTCGGCGTGCGGCGCTTCGATTTCGGCGTCGCCGAAAAGGAAAACCAGGTCGGACAGGTAGTGGGCCTGGCGTGGACCGAAGTCGGCGGCGACCTATTGACAATCGAGGCGATGACGATGCCCGGCAAGGGCGGTGTGATCCGCACCGGCACGTTGGGCGACGTGATGAAGGAATCGATCGAGGCGGCGCGCACGGTCGTGCGCAGCCGCGCGAAGAACCTCGGCATCAAGAGCGAGGTGTTCGAAAAGAGCGACATCCACATCCACGTGCCGGAAGGCGCGACGCCGAAGGATGGACCGTCCGCCGGCATTGCGATGACCACCGCGCTGGTGTCGACGCTGACCGGTATCCCGGTGCGCGCCGATGTGGCGATGACCGGCGAAATCACGTTGCGCGGCGAGGTCCTGCCGATTGGCGGCCTGAAGGAAAAACTGCTCGCAGCGCATCGCGGTGGCATCAAGACGGTGCTGATCCCGGAGCAGAACGTCAAGGACCTGACCGACATTCCGGACAACGTCAAGAACAAGCTCGAGATCGTGCCGGTGCGCTGGATCGACAAGGTGCTCGACATCGCGCTCGAGCGGGCTCCGGTCCCGCTTGGCGAGGAGGAAGCGATGGCGGCGCCGGCCGTGCAGAAGGATACGCAGGCCGACCCCGGCGTGGTCACGCATTAGCACTAGTGACAGTGCAGTTCAAGGCGCTCTTCGGAGCGCCTTTTTTTATGGGCGGCGCAGATCGTTCTGCGACCGGCGCGTCAGGCGCAAAAACGGCTGGAACGCTCGCCGATATTGGCTTTCGCTCCGCAAAGTACCTTGACACAAGGCTTTGCCGCTTGTTTAATACGGGCTGCAGATTTTTTCTGCATGCGCGATCGGTGTAAGGCAAGAATAAAGTTAAAACAGCGTTGCGAAATCAACCTTTCTGAGGGGGCGTAATTGAACAAGACCGAATTGATCGATCACATGGCGAGGTCCGCGGACATTTCCAAGGCCGCCTCGACCCGCGCGCTGGACGCGCTGATCAGCGTGGTGAAGACGACTTTGAAAAAGAACGGCAGCGTGACCCTGGTCGGTTTCGGCACGTTCTCGGTCGGCAAGCGCGCTGCCCGTACCGGCCGCAATCCGCGCACCGGCGAAGCCATCAAGATCAAATCCGCCAAGGTTCCTAAATTTAAACCTGGCAAAGCTTTGAAAGATGCTGTAAACTAGTGTTTTTTTGGCGTGGTGACAAACGCCAGAATGTTTGACTGACTAACACGTGATGCAGGGTGCTTAGCTCAGTTGGTAGAGCGGCGCCCTTACAAGGCGTAGGTCGGGAGTTCGAGCCTCTCAGCACCCACCAGGCAGTCAGACATATACAAGCAGTTCAGGAGTGGTAGTTCAGTCGGTTAGAATACCGGCCTGTCACGCCGGGGGTCGCGGGTTCGAGTCCCGTCCACTCCGCCAACAACCAAAAAAGGCGAACGCGAGTTCGCCTTTTTTCATATCTGGTTACCGTCCGCAATTTGTCTCTGATCGGCCCATCATGTTCGAGTTCATCCGCACCCATCAGCGCCTGATGCAGTTCATTCTGCTGCTGTTCATCTTTCCGTCGTTCGCGTTTTTCGGGCTGGAGAGCTACAGCCGTTTCAGCGGCGGCGACAACGTGGTGGTAAAGGTGGCCGGGCAGCCGATCACGCAGCAGGATTGGGACGCGGCGCTACGCGAGCAGATGGAGCGCTTCCGCCAGATGTTCGGCGAGCGCTTCAATCCGGCGATGTTCGACACGCCGCAGGTCAAGCAGGAGGTGCTGGACAATCTGATCGCGCAGCGCGCGCTGGCGGCGGAAGCGACGCGCGCCCAGCTGTCGGTGTCCGACCAGGCCTTGCAACAGGCGATCCTGGACATCCCGGGGTTGGCCGGCGCCGACGGCACGTTCGACGGCGCCCGCTACAAGGAGTTGCTGGCGATGCAGGGTATGACGCCGGTGATGTACGAAGCGCGGCTGCGCCATGACCTGGCGCTGCAGCAATTGAACTCCTCGATCCAGGCTACCGCGTTCGCGCCGAAAGCGCTGGCGGCGCGGCTGTCCGACCTGAGCGACCAGGAGCGCGTGGCACAGCAGCTGCTGGTCAAAGCGTCCGACTTCGCGGCGCAGGTGAAGGTCACCGACGACATGCTGAAAGCCTATTATGACCAGCACGGCCAGCAGTTCGTGGTGCCGGAGCACGCAAAGATCGAGTACGTGGTGTTGGATGCCAATGCGCTAGCGGCGCAGACGCCGGTCAGCGACGACGACATCAAGTCCTATTACGAGCAGAACAAGCAGCGCTACACCACCGAAGAGCAGCGCCGTGCCAGCCACATTCTGATCACGGTGAGCAAGGATGCTTCGGCCAAGGACAAGGAAGCCGCTAAGGCCAAGGCCGAGGCGCTGCTGGCGGAAGTGCGCAAGGATCCGGCAGTGTTCGCCAAGGTGGCCAAGGAAAATTCGCAGGACCCCGGTTCGGCCGAGCAGGGCGGCGACCTCGGCTACTTCGGTCGGCAGGCAATGGTCAAGCCGTTCGAGGATGCGGTGTTCCAGCTGAAGGAAGGCGAGATCAGCGGCCTGGTGTCGACCGATTTCGGTTATCACATCATCAAGCTGACCGGCATCAAGCCGGGCTCGGTGAAGCCGCTGGCAGAAGTGAAGGACGAGATCGCAGCGGAAATCAAGAAGCAGCTGGCGGCCAAGAAGTTTTCCGAGATGGCGGACTTGTTCGGCAACACGGTCTACGAGCAGGCCGACAGCCTGCAGCCGGTGGCGGATAAGCTGAAGCTGCCGATCCAGAGCGCGAACGACGTCACCCGCACGCCGAATCCGGCGCTGGCGCCGAACCTGCCGTACAACGATCCGAAATTCCTGAAGGCGCTGTTCACCGACGACGTGATCCGCGCCAAGCACAATACCGAGGTGGTCGAAGTCGCGCCCAACACGCTGATCGCCGGCCGCATCGTCGAGCACACGCCGGCCACCAAGCGGCCGTTCGAGGAAGTGCAGGCGCAAGTGCGCAAGCAGGTGGTGCAGGACGAAGCGGCACGGCTGGCGCGGGAAAGCGGCAAGAGCCGGCTGGCGGCATTGAAGGCGAAGGACGACGCCTCCGGCTTTGGCGCCGAAAAGACCGTTTCGCGCAGCAAGGACGGCGGGCTCGACCCGCAAGCGCTGGCGGCGGTGATGAAGGTTGACGTGCGGCAGCTGCCGGCGTATGCCGGCGTCGAGCTGGCCGACGGCGACTACGCGATCCTGCGCATCAGCAAGGTGGTGCAGCCGGCCAAGCCGGACCAGGCGCGGCGCCAAGCCGAGCAGCAGCAGCTGGCCAACGTGCTGGCGCAGGCGGAAATGACCGCCTATCTCGATGTGCTGAAGCAGAAGGCGAAGGTACAGATCCTGAAGCCGGTCGCAGCCGAGCCTGAGGCCGGCGGCGCGGCGCAATGAAACTTGCCTGAACGATGATGCCGGTTGGCTCGTGCTGGCCGCCTGAATAAAAAAACCGCTCGCCGAGCGGTTTTTTTATTGCTGTTCCGCCGCCACGTCCGCCTGCTCGTGCAGGCGCCGCGCCGCCGCCGCGAAGGCGACATCATCGATGTCGTCCAGCGCCAGCGTCATCGCCGTCCGCGCACCGGCGAAGTTGCGGTCGAGCGAACGCCGGTAGGCCGGGTCGTAATGCCGCTCCAGCAGTTCGCCGACCAGCGCCGGCAGCGCGCCGGATTGCGCCAGCTGGCGCCAATGCGCGATCGTGGCGCGTCCGTGCAGCGCGATCAGGCCGTCGAGCTGGGTACCGAGGCGGTCCGGGTCGTGCACGAAATGGGCATAGTCCTGCAGCAGCAGCCGGATGCGCGCCGCCGCCGGCAGTTCGAGCGCGACACAGGGCGCGGCGCGCATCGCTTCGATCAACGCGGGCGGCACCTGCAGCCTGCCGATCCTGCGGCTTTCCGATTCGGCGAACACCACGCGGGCCGGATCGAAGCGGCGCAGCGTGTCCCAGATGCGGCTGTCGAAAGCCTTTTGGGTCGGCTGCGGCTGGCCCGGCAAGTCGCCCAACACCGAGCCGCGATGGGCGGCCAGCCGTTCCAGGTCCAGCACCTGGG
>JBATWJ010000402.1:0-3467 GCA_049672545.1 Burkholderiaceae bacterium | reverse complement strand
GGGCAAGCGAAGCCGGCGCGTCCATCGTCAGCCGACGCAGGCCGCCAGCGTCGCCAGCAAGGCGTCGCGCGGCACGCTTTCGATCCGCGGCGCGCCCAGCGGCTTCAGCAGGATGAAGCGGATTTCGCCGCCCTCGTTCTTCTTGTCGACCTGCATCAGCTGCAGCCAGCGCTCGACACCCAGATCGGGTGCCGTCACCGGCAGGCCGGCGGCGCGCACCAGCGCCGTGATCCGTTGCTGCGCCCCGGCATCGATGTAGCCGAGCCGGCGCGACAGATCGGCCGCCATCACCATGCCGCAACCGACCGCTTCGCCGTGCAGCCACTGGCCATAGCCGAGCCCGGATTCGATCGCATGGCCGAAGGTATGGCCGAAGTTCAGGATCGCACGCAGGCCGCCTTCGCGCTCGTCCTGGCGCACCACCTCGGCCTTGATCTCGCAGGAGCGGCGGATCGCGTAGGCGAGCGCTTCGGCGTCGCGCGCCATCAGCCTGTCGATGTGCGCTTCGATCCAGTCGAAGAACGCGGCGTCGGCGATCGCGCCATGCTTGATCACCTCGGCCAGGCCGGCCGACAGTTCGCGCGCCGGCAGCGTGTCCAGCGTGGACGTATCGGCCAGCACCGCGCGCGGCTGGTAGAACGCGCCGATCATGTTCTTGCCGAGCGGATGATTGATGCCGGTCTTGCCGCCGACCGAGGAATCGACCTGCGCCAGCAGCGTGGTCGGGATCTGCACGAACGGCACGCCACGCATGTAGGACGCGGCGGCGAAACCGGTCAGGTCGCCGATCACGCCGCCGCCGAGCGCGATCAGCGTGGTCTTGCGGTCGCAGCGCTCGGCCAGCAGGACGTCGAAAATGCGCATCAGGCTGGCCCAGTTTTTTTCTTCCTCGCCATCGGCCAAGACGATCGGCGTCACCTGCTTGCCGGCCGCCGTCAGCGCCCGCGTCACCTGGTCCAGGTATAGCGGCGCGACGATGGTGTTGGTGACTACCGCGGCGCGCGAACCGGCGACCTGGGCCGCCAGGCGCACGCCGTCGGCCAGCAGATGCTGGCCGATCACGATCGGATAGCTGCGCGCGCCGAGATCGACTTCCAGCTCCTGCGGCGCCGCCGGCTGCAAACCGGATTCGACCGTCGCCGCGTCTGTCACTGCCGTATCGGGCCGACTGTCGGCCGCCGAGGCGGTCTCCAGGTCGAGCTGGCCGATGATCGACTGCACCAGGAATTGCAGGTTCGGGCGGCCGGTCTCGATCACCAGATCGGCCACTTCCTGATAGTAGGGTTCGCGTTCGCGCGCCAGCTCCTCGATGCGCGCGCGCGGATCGGCGGTCTGCAGCAGCGGCCGGTTGCGGTCGCGGCTGGTGCGCTGCAGGATGCTGTTGACACTGGCACGCAGATAGATCACGGTGCCGCGCTCCTTCAGGCAGGCACGGTTTTCCGGACGCAGCACGGCGCCGCCGCCGGTAGCCAGCACGATGCCTTCTTCGGCGGACAGGTCGCGGATCACTTCCGCCTCGCGCTGGCGGAAGCTCTCCTCGCCCTCGATCTCGAAAATCCACGGGATCGACGCGCCGGTGCGCGCCTCGATTTCATGATCGGAATCGACGAAGCGGCGATTGAGCTTTTTCGCCAGCGCGCGGCCGACGGTGGTTTTGCCGGCGCCCATCAGGCCGACCAGGAAGATGTTTTTGGAAGCCATGTCGCGATTGTGCATGAAAAAAGCCGGGGAATCCCCGGCTTTTTGCGGCGTACAGCCGGAAACCATCGGTCAATTGCCGCTCATCGTGCGCGCCGCCGTGCGGTCGGCGACGATCTTCGGCGTGATGAAAACCAGCAGTTCGGTTTTGTCGTTGGTACGGCCAGTGGTCTTGAACAGGTTGCCGAACAGCGGAATGTCGCCGAAGAACGGCACCTTGGTCACCGACTCGCGTTCGGTCTGCTGGAAGATGCCGCCCAGCACCACGGTGCCGCCGTTCTCCACCAGCACCTGGGTTTTCACGTGCTTGGTGTTGATGGCGAAGCCGGCCCGGGTTTCTTCGCCGACGCTGTCCTTGTTGACGTCCACATCCAGGATCACGTTGCCGTCCGGCGTGATCTGCGGGGTTACTTCCAGCCGCAGGTTGGCCTTGCGGAACGCGACCGATGTGGCGCCGCTGCTGGTGGCCTGCTGATAAGGGAGTTCGGTACCCTGCTCGATCAGCGCCTTCAACTGGTCGGCGGTCACCACGCGCGGGCTGGAAATGATCTTGCCCTTGCCGTCGGCTTCCAGCGCGCTCAATTCCAGGTTCAGGAAGCGGTTGGCGGCGGCCGAGAACAAGCTGATCGCCAGGCTGCCCGGGTTCAGGCCGTTGATGCCGGCCGCCGGCAGGTTGACGAACTGCGTGTTCGGAATGTAGCTCTCCTCGGTCACGCGCGCCTGGCCGGTCTGTTCGCCAACGCCGAGATAGTTGCCGGTCAGCGCCACCCGGTTGTCGCCGCCGATGCCGTAGCCGCTGGTACCGCCGCGCAGCGTGCGCAGGTCGGCGAAGCCGAGCTTGGCGCCGAGGTTGCGACTGAACTTGTCGTCCGCCTCGACGATGCGCGCCTCGATCAGCACCTGGCGCGAGGCGACATCGGTCCTTTGCACCAGTTTGCGGATGTCTTCGAGCTTGGACGGGATATCGGTGACGAACAGCTGGTTGGTACGCGGATCGATCACCGCGCTGCCGCGCTTGGACAGGATGCGGTTTTTCGAATCGCCCGAACCGTCCAGGCCGAACACCAGCTTGAACGCTTCCGCCTTCTGGTAGTTCAGCTGGAAGATCTCGGTCTTCAGCGGCTCCAGTTCGGCGATCTGCATCTTCTGTTCCAGTTCCAGCTTTTCCTTGGTCAGCAGTTCATCCTTCGGCGCGATCCACAGCACGGTGCCATTCTTGCGCATGTCCAGGCCCTTGGCCTGCAGCACGATGTCGAGCGCCTGGTCCCACGGCACGTCCTTCAGGCGCAGCGTCAAGTTGCCGTTGACGGTGTCGCTGGTGATGATGTTCAGTCCGGTGAAATCGGCGATCACCTGCAGCACCGCACGCACCTCGACGTTCTGGAAATTCAGCGACAGCTTTTCGCCGCGATAGCCCTGGGTGCCCTGGGTCAGCTTGTTCGGATCTTCGGTGATCGGCTTGACTTCGACCACCAGCTGGGCGTCGCTCTGGTAAGCGCTGTGTTCCCACAGCCCCTTCGGCTCGATCACCATGCGCACGTTGTCGCCCTGCTGGGTGGCGGTGACGGTGCGCACCGGAGTGCCGAAATCGCCGACATCCATGCGCCGCCGCAAGACGTCCGGCAGCTTCGCCTTCAGCAGATCGACCACGATGCTCTGGCCCTGCTGGCGCACGTCGACACCAACCTGGTTGTCCGGCAGGTCAACCACCACGCGTCCCTCGCCGGCACTGCCACGGCGGAAATCGATGTCGCGGATGGTAGCCGAGG
>JBATWJ010000401.1:0-1873 GCA_049672545.1 Burkholderiaceae bacterium | reverse complement strand
GACATCGACAGCTTCGGCCGCGAGCCGCTGGCCTACCTGTGGCAGCACGGCTTCATCCCGGCCGACCTGGCCGATGCCTGGCGCGCGGTGACCACGCAGGCGCTGGACGGCGTGCGCCGCTGTTTCGAGCGCGCCGGCGAGGTCGCGCGGCTGCGGCTGCATGGCGACTGCCATGCCGGCAATGTGCTGTGGACCGATGCCGGCCCGCACTTCGTCGATTTCGACGACAGCCGCATGGGGCCGGCGATCCAGGATCTATGGATGCTGCTGTCGGGCGGGCGCGCCGACATGACGCGCCAGCTGGCCGACGTGCTGGCCGGCTACGAGGATTTCTACGAATTCGATGCGCGCGAACTGCACCTGGTGGAGGCGCTGCGCACGCTGCGCCTGATCCATTATTCCGGCTGGCTGGCGCGGCGCTGGGACGATCCGGCGTTTCCGCCCGCCTTCCCGTGGTTCAACACGCAGCGCTACTGGCAGGACCGGATACTGGAATTGCGCGAGCAGATCGCGCTGATGGACGAGCCGCCGCTGTGGCCGGCGTGATGCCGTAGACGGCGGCGGCGCGCGCCGGTCAACCCTTCAGTTCAGCGATCAGGTCGATGTATTCCTGCATCGCGTCTTCCTTCGATTTGCCTTCCTGCATCTTCCAGGCATCCCATTTGGCGCGCCCGACCATGTCGGTCATGCCGGGCCGCTTGCCGTCGGCGTTGCCGCTGCTGGCCTGCTTGAACAGCGCATAGATCCGCAGCATTGTCATGTTGTCCGGACGTTCCGGCAGGTTCTTGGAATCGGCGACGGCTTGTTCGAAATCGGCTTGCAAAGTCATCATTTTCTCCAGGTAGATCAAACCAGGTTGCTGTGATAGTGTGCTGAAAAATTCCGGTGGGCATGTCGATGCGCCACACGCGATGCCAACATAGCACACAAAAATCACCCCACCCAGAACAGCGCTAGAGGAGACACTCGATGTTGCCTGCCGTTGCCCCATCCCTGCGCCGCGAACGCATGTCGACGGTGGATACCGCCTGGCTGCGCATGGATGCGCCGGCCAATCTGATGATGATCGTGGCGGTGCTGCTGTTCGAGCGGCCGATGGAGCCGGAGCGCTTTCGCGCCACTATCGAAAGCCGGCTGCTGTCGTACCGGCGCTTTCGCAGCCGCGTGGTGCACGAATTCGGCGCCGCCTGGTGGCAGGAGCAGGAAGTCGATCTCGACCATCACATCGTGCGCTGCCGGCTGAAGACGGCGCGCCCGGACAACAAGGCGGCGCTCGAGCAGCTAGTCGGCGACCTGTCGGCGACGCCGCTCGATCCGGCCGAGCCGCTGTGGCAGATGCACGTGGTCGACAACTGCATCGGCGCCGACGGCCGCACGCGGCAGGCGATCGTGGTACGCGTCCATCACTGCATCGCCGACGGCATCGCGCTGGTCGGCGTGCTGCTGTCGATGTTCGACGCCAGCGCCGACGCGCCGCCGGCCGAGCCGCCGGAAGCGCGGCTGGCGCCGCTGGCGGCGGAAAACCCGTGGCTGCAGATCATGCAGCCGGTCACCGCCGCCACCGTCAAGGCGATCGACCTGTCGGGCCTGATGTGGAGCAAATACCTGTGGATGCTGTCGGACCCGCTGAAGTTCGTCGGCCGCTTCGCCGGCATGGGCGCGATGACCACCCGCATCACGCAGGACGCGGCACGGCTGGCGCTGATGAGCGAGGACAGCCACACGCGGCTGAAGGGCAAGCCGCGCGGCATGAAACAGGTGGCCTGGAGCGAGCCGCTGCCGCTGACCGAGATCAAGGCGGTCGGCCGCGCGTTCGGCGCCTCAGTCAACGACGTCTTGATGGCCAGCGTCGCCGGCGCCATCGGCGCCTACC
>JBATWJ010000400.1:0-3567 GCA_049672545.1 Burkholderiaceae bacterium | reverse complement strand
CATCACGGCCGAGCGCGCGCGCGGATTGGCGGCCACTTCGGCGGCGGAAGGCATGGCCCTCCCGAGCAGCTTCAATTCCGGCTGCGGCAGGTCGGAGGCGCGGATCGGCAGGCGCCGGTCCGGCTGCACGGCGCGAGCCTTGGCGGCCATGAAGCGCTTGACGATGCGGTCTTCGAGCGAATGAAAACTGATCACCACCAACCTCCCGTGCGCGGCCAGCCGCCGGAATGCCTGCTCCAGCGCTACTTCAAGTTCCTCAAGCTCCTGATTGATGAAAATCCGGATAGCCTGAAAGGTACGAGTGGCCGGATCCTTGCCCTTTTCGCGAGTCTTGACGACACGTGCCACGAGCTGGGCAAGCTGTCGTGTGGTCGAAACTGGTTCGACTGCCCGGCCAGCAACAATCGCCTTTGCAATCTGAAAAGCAAACCGTTCTTCTCCATAGTCCCGTATCACCTTTCCGATCTTGTGTTCGTCCTCGCTGGCCAGCCATTCGGCGGCCGTGATGCCGCGCGACGTATCCATCCGCATGTCGAGCGGGCCGTCCTGGCGGAAGCTGAAACCGCGGTCGGCGTCGTCCACCTGCGGCGACGAAATGCCCAAATCCAGCAGCACGCCATCGATGCCGCCGGCGACACCGGCCTGCGTCAATGCCGCATCCAGCGTCGCGAAACTGTCGTGGACGATGGCGAAGCGCGGGTCGCCGATCGTTTGCGCCGCCGCGATCGCCTGCGGGTCCTTGTCGAACGCCAACAGACGGCCGCCGGGCCCGAGCCGTTCCAAAATCGCACGACTGTGGCCGCCGCGGCCGAAGGTGCCGTCGACGTAGACGCCGCCGGCGCGCGCGCCTTCGATCGCCAGCGCCGCAACCGCCTCGTTCAACAGCACAGTCCGGTGCTGCGTGTCTGGCACCGCCGATAAAGTCGCCACGGCCGGAGTCAGAATGAAAAATTGCTGAGGACGTCGGGCATGCCCGCCGCGATCGCCTGCGCCTCGCTCGCGGCGAGCTGGGCGGCGTCCCATACTTCAAAATGGCTGCCCATCCCGAGCAGCATCACCTCGCGCTCCAGGCCGACCGCGGTGCGCAGTTCGGGCGCGATCAGGATGCGGCTGGCGGAATCGATTTCGACATCGCAGGCATTGCCGAGCAGGATGCGCTGCCATGCGCGCGCCGGCATCGGCCAGGCGGCGATTTCCTGGCGATGGCTTTCCCACACCGGCCGCGGAAACAGCAGCAGGCAGCCGTGCGGATGGCGGGTCAGCGTCAGGCGGCCTTCGCTTTGCACCATCAGCGCGTCACGATGCCGCGCAGGGACCGACATGCGGCCCTTGGCATCGAGATTTAAGGCTGAGGCTCCCTGAAACACTGCGAAACTCCTGTTGGCACCGGATCGAACTGCTTTTTGCGCAGAAAAAATGCGGCCGGGAAACCACTAAAAATCCACAAAAATACACTTTTTCACACTATTCCCCACTTTAGAGGATGGCCTATTTTCGGTCAAGCAATAAAGCGTGCTGTCACACGGAAATATTTGAATAAAGTCAAGGACTTAGCTCAGCCTTTTTAAGAAATTGTCAAAAATTAAATATGCTTTAAATCAAATACTTAACTCCTACACTAAAAGCTCTTTCTGATGTATATCCATGTATATGGAAGAGTAAACGGCCGCCATGCGGTGAAACCGGCGCCGGAATTTTTTCGACACATATGCAAAATCGGCGGACCGGCGCGCGGCTTCGGGCGAATAGCGAAGGAAGGAAAGAGGAAGGGAAAGCGGTTGACCATCGCGCAGGCAGTAGGCCCGGCCGTACTCGAACGCACAAGGGTGATCGTCCTGACAGGACGCGGAGCAGATGATTTGCGCCGGCGGATGACGACAGCCATCGCCTGCCCCGGCAGAAAACGCAGGGCTCCGCTGCGCGACCGTGCGGCCGCGGAGCAGACTCAGATACGCAGGCCGTTGGCGGCGAAGATTCCGATCAGGCCGATCACGATCAGGTAGATGGCGACGATGAAGTTCAACAGGCGCGGCATCACCAGGATCAGGATGCCGGCCACCAGCGATACCAGCGGCCCGATACTGAGATGGAGATTCATGGCAGTCGTCCTTTCTGGGGGCACATGCTGCGGGAATGGGCGGGAAATGCCGGTTGCGTTGAAGCCGGCGGGTCGTGGGATGAAAAAGTGGAGACGGACGACGGAGCCGTCAGGTATCGGGCAAACCTCGACCAAGCGCCGGCGCCCGCCTTGATCCACACTATCTCATCCCACGGCCGGCCGGCTCCTGTGGCCACTGTAGCCAGGCCCCGTCGCCAGATGTTGATGGACGTCAAGTAACGCAATTCCGGCACCGAACCGGAGGCAAGTGCGGCCGCGCTGCGCCCCGGACGGCAGCGCTTCGAGAATTCGAGAAAAAGCATATACTCCCGATGAAACCGCTCCATCCCGGGCATGTATGGGTCATTTCAGAAGCATACCCCCATAGTCTAAGGGGTTGACGCGGGCGGCGGCAACCGAAGAAGGTGAAGCAAGCCGATAGGCCGGATTCTGTTACGGCGGGTTGCCCCGCTATGACAGCCATTCCTCTAGGCCGTGAATTGCTTCACGGCTCAAGCTTCCTACCCGCACGCTCCGCGAGCCGCCTCGACGCGTGCCTATTTGGAATTGCTCCGGGTGGAGGTTACCGCGTTTCACCCTTTGCCCCGGGCGGCTTGCGCCGCCGCGATGGCAAAGACTCGTCTCTGTGGCCCTGTTCCGCGCCTTATACCGGACACGGCGGCTTGCGCCGACCGCGTTTGCGGCTTTCGACGGACGGCCGTTAGCCGTCACCCTGCTCTGTGGAGTCCGGACCTTCCTCCCGCCACGCCTGTCGCCAGGCGTGGCCAGCGGCTGTCTGGCTTGCTTCGGCCGCCATTGTAGTGGAGTTTGAGAGCTCCGAAGCCGTGCGGCGCCGATCCGGGCCGCCCGTCGCCGCGAAAGTGTCAAAATAGCGCCGGGCCGGATCCGCGCCTCCGGCCGGGTGCGGGCGGCCATCGCACCCCCCTCTTTTCCAAGGATTTTTCATGCATATCTGCATACTGGGCGCCGGCGTCATCGGCGTGACCTCGGCCTGGCGGCTTCTGGAGGACGGCCATCAGGTGACGCTGGTGGACGCGCTGCCGCAGGCCGGCGGCGGCACCAGCTTCGGCAACGGCGCCCAGCTCAGCTATTCGTATGTGGCGCCACTGGCCGATCCGTCGATCTGGACCCACTGGGCGCACTACCTGTTCAGCCCCGACTCGCCGCTGACCTTGCGGCCGCAGGCCGATCCGGCGCAATGGCGCTGGCTGCTGAAGTTCCTGGCCGCCTGCACCCGCGAACGGGCGCAGCGCACCACGCTGGAATTGCTGCGGCTGGCGTTCCTGTCCCGTGACCGGCTGCACCGGATGCTGCCGGCGCTGCCGTTCGAATTCGCCTTCCGCGGCGCCGGCAAGCTGGTCATGTACGACGACCCGGAGGCGCTGCGGGGCGCGCGCCGGCAGGTCGCGTTCCAGGCCGACTACGGCTGCCGGCAGCAGGTACTGGAC
>JBATWJ010000399.1:0-1819 GCA_049672545.1 Burkholderiaceae bacterium | reverse complement strand
GAAGCGAAGATCGTAATCGAGAAATGGCGGCAGTTTTATAACAACGAGCGACCGCACTCTGCGCTCGGCAATCGGACACCAGCCTCGGTAGGCCGGCAACGATGGCAAAATCAGCGTGCTTGAACCGGAAGACTCACCTGCAGACTGGCTACAAATTCGCGTAGCAGGTCACGACCGCATACCAGCTCATTCAGACGTAGAACGTCCGTCCACGGGGAGTACCATGGGACGGGCGAAAAGCTCTAGTAACCGCTGAACTGTTTGTGCAAACTTGGCACCTCGATAGGCCAGTCGCACTAACCAGTGTCATCGTCCAATCACAACTGCGGCGCGAAGATCGCCCAGTCATTGATTTTCTTATCCAGCCAGTTGCAGCAAATACAGCGGCCTACGCAACTCACGCGGCCAGTGTCCGCATCTCCTCAAACAAATTGGACTTACCCTCGAACCCAATCCCGACCAGTTCCGGCATCGTAATGTAACCATTCTCGACCGCTATGCCATCCGGAAAGCCGCCGAACGGCTGAAACAGATCCGGATACGATTCGTTGCCACCAAGCCCGAGCCCAGCCGCGATGTTCAGCGACATCTGATGCCCACCATGCGGAATGCAGCGGCTCGGCGACCAGCCGTGCTGGCGCAGCATCTCCAGCGTGCGCAGGTATTCGACCAGGCCATAGCTCAAGGCGCAGTCGAACTGCAGCCAGTCGCGGTCGGGGCGCATGCCGCCGTAGCGGATCAGGTTGCGCGCCTCTTCCATCGAAAACAGGTTTTCGCCGGTCGCCATCGGCTTGTCGTAATAGCGGCCCATCACCGCCTGCAGCTCGAAGTCGTGCGGGTCGCCGATTTCCTCGTACCAGAACAGGTCGTATTGCGACAGCGCCTTGGCGTAGGCAATCGCGGTGTCGAGATCGAAGCGGCCGTTGGCGTCGACCGCCAGCTTCTGGCCGTCCTGCAGCACGCTCATGATGGCGTCGATGCGGCGCAGGTCTTCGTCAAGCGAGGCGCCGCCGATCTTCTTCTTGACCACGGTGTAGCCGCGGTCGATGTAGCCGCGCATCTCGTCCTTCAGCATGTCCAGGTTCTGGCCCGGGTAGTAGTAGCCGCCGGCGGCGTACACGAACACCTTGCGGTTCGGCGTGCCGTCGCCATAGCGCTCGGCCAGCAATTGATACAGCGGCTTGCCTTCGATCTTGGCCACCGCGTCCCACACCGCCATGTCGATGGTGCCGATGGCGACCGCGCGCTCGCCGTGGCCGCCCGGCTTTTCATTGGTGAACATGCAGCGCCAGATCTTGTGCGGGTCGAGGTTGTCGCCGGCGTCGTTGATAAGCGTGGCCGGGTCGGCGGCCAGGATGCGCGGGATGAAGCGCTCGCGCATCAGCGCGCCCTGGCCGTAGCGGCCGTTGGAGTTGAAGCCGTAGCCGACTACCTGCTTGCCGTCGCGGATCACGTCGGTGACGACCGCCACCAGGCTCAGCGTCATCTTGGAAAAATCGATGTAGGCGTTGCGGATCGGCGAGCTGATCGGGATGGTTTTTTCGCGGATGTCTACGATTTTCATGGGAGTCCTTGTTGCCATTCCGGCGTGGGCAGTATCGACAGGCGCCCAGAGTACTCCAGCCGCCGCACCCTATAATTCACCGCAATTGAAACCACCATTCACTTGCAGTGAAAACCGAAGCCGCTCCCGAACTGTCGTTCTTCGTGCTGCTGGCGCGCAACGCCAGCCTGTCGGCGACCGCGCGCGCGCTCGACCTGACGCCGCCGGCAGTGACCAAGCGGCTGGCGCAGATGGAAGCGCGCCTCGGCGTGCGGC
>JBATWJ010000398.1:0-1653 GCA_049672545.1 Burkholderiaceae bacterium | reverse complement strand
CGCGCAGAGCAGGCGGCGTCGCTGGCGCGCTTCGGCGACGCGCTGGCGCAGAACCTGAACGCGCTGACCGCTTCGAATGCCCAGCGGATCGACGGCTTCGCCCAGCAGCTGGTCAAGCTGAACCAGACCAATACCGAACAACTGGAGAGTATGCGTCAAAACATGAGCACCCACGCCCAGGCTGGCCGGGAGGAGCAGGCAGTATCCCTGAAGCGTTTCGGCGATACGCTGAACCAGGCACTGGCGGCGCTGACCGAATCGAACGCGCAGCGGATGGCCGAGGTGCGCGCCACGCTGGAAGCCAAGATCCGCGACCTGCAGCAGGACAACAGCCTGCGGCTGGAGGAAATGCGCAAGACCGTCGACGAAAAGCTGCACGCGACGCTGGAGCAGCGCCTCGGCGAATCGTTCAAGCTGGTGTCCGACCGCCTCGACAAGGTGCACCAGGGGCTGGGCGAGATGCAGCAGCTGGCGATCGGCGTCGGCGACCTGAAACGGGTGCTGACCAACGTCAAGACGCGCGGCACCTGGGGCGAGGTGCAGCTGGAAATGCTGCTGGAGCAGATGCTGACCGTCGACCAGTACGGCAAGAACGTCGAAACCGTGCCCGGCACCGGCGAGCGGGTCGAGTTCGCGATCAAGCTGCCCGGCAATGGCAGCGGCGGCGACGGCCGGCCGGTGTGGATGCCGATCGACGCCAAGTTCCCGAAGGAGCAGTACGAGCGGTTGTGCGAAGCGGCCGAGCGCGCCGACCTCGACGGCGCCAACCTGGCCGCGCGCGAACTGGAGCGCGCGGTGCGGGTCGAGGCGAAGTCGATCGCCGACAAATACCTGTCGCCGCCGCTGACCACCGATTTCGCGATCCTGTTTTTGCCGACCGAAGGGCTGTACGCCGAAGTGGTGCGCCGCCCCGGGCTGGCGGATGAACTGCAGCGCCTGCACCGGGTGTCGATCGCCGGGCCGTCGACGCTGTCGGCGCTGTTGAACAGCCTGCAGATGGGCTTTCGCACGCTGGCGCTGGAAAAGCGCTCGTCCGAAGTGTGGGAAGTGCTGGGCGCGGTCAAGACCGAGTTCGGCAAGTTCGGCGACGTGCTGACCCTGACCAAGAACACGCTGGAACGGGCGGCGAAAAACATCGAGCAGGCCGAAATGCGCAGCCGCCAGATGTCGCGCAAGCTGAAGTCGGTCGAGGCGCTGCCGGCCGAAGCGGCGCAGAAGCTGCTGGGCGCCGGCATCGATCTGAACGAGGATGCCGCCGACGCCTGATGCGGCTCTGCATCGCTTCCGGACGCCGGCTTGCAGCATGCCGCCAGCATGCTAGAGTGCCGGCCACGCGCCAGCCCGGCGAGCGAACAGGGAGGAAACACCGTCATGCGGTACATCGGCATCATCGCCTTTGCCGGCATCCTGGCCGGCCTGGGCGTGCAAGCCCGCGCCGACAGCAATCCATTGTGCATTCCCGGCGCGGCGGTCAGCGTGCTGTCGGCCGGCCAGTGGTATCCGGCCAGGGTGCTGCAGGGGCCGGATGCGGCCGGCACCTGCCTGGTGTCCTACGACGGCTATGGTTCGAACTGGGATGAATGGGTCAATGCGCGCCGTATGAAGGCGGCGGCGGGCGGCGCTCAGCGGCCAGCGCCGGCGGCCGGACAGGGG
>JBATWJ010000397.1:0-2998 GCA_049672545.1 Burkholderiaceae bacterium | reverse complement strand
ACCTCGGCCTCCCGAAGGACACCAATGATTTGTTCTTCTGTGAATCGCTTCTGCATGTATACCTCCATGTCAAAATTAACATGAAGACTCACCCAGTGGGTGGCTACACGATTCTTAGCAGGTCAGTGCGGCAATGTCGGTGATGTCTTTGAAATACCCGAGGTCGCCGGAGAAAAAGAAGGAAAAGCCGGGGCTTCGTACTGCGAATGCTCCCCAGAGGGTTTTGTTTCTATCCCACAGCGTGCCCGATGACCACTGATGTACTGGCAGCAAGTGGATTTCCGTATCCTCTATTGTTGCCTGGTCTCACCAATCCATTTTGACGATGTGCCGCGTATCGCCGTCCGTGATGTGTCTGGCCAGCCAGCGATCGATGCCCAATGGCACAAACAGAAGGGGGGCGCCGCTTTTTTGCGAGTAAATGGCTTTCAACGAATCCAGCGACAAATGGTCGTAATGCGAATGGCTGATCAATATCGCATCGATATGCGGCAACTCCGTAATAGCCAGTCCTGGGCGCTGAATGCGTTTCGGTCCCGCAAATGGAACAGGCGAGGCATGGTCTTCAAATACGGGGTCCGTCAGGATATTCAATCCGGAGCCCGACTGCAGAAGAAAGCTGGCATGGCCAATCCATGTGAGCGACGGCTGGTCGGTATTGGCATGAATGAATTGCAGATCCGCTTGAACCGGCTCCAGCGGTCGCAGCGGCGCCGGTGCAGTGCTGTCCGTCGTCCAGTTTCGAATGCGAGAAATCCACGAGTCGACGAATCCGGTTTCGGGTCGCTGGTATGCCGGATTGGGCGGATAATTATTGATGAACCCATTCTGCCGAATGGTGCTTTTTGGACGAATCGTAATAAGGGTTGTGAGTGGAGGAACAGCCGATGACGGTCAAGCCGACGGCAAGGGCAATTAATGTAGTGAGGGCTTTAAGTTGTAGTTTGGAAAAATGTAGAAAATAATGCATTAATACGTAGGGCCGATGGGCTTTCTAAAGTGGCATCACTCATGATGCCGAATTGACTTTTGAAAGTAGCATCAAGGATGATGCTGAGCGTGATTCACGCTAAGGATTCTAACGGACTATCTATCCAGCGTCCGACAGCGGCTGAAATCGGCCGCGCCATGACGCGCAAGGCCTCGCACTGGAACCATCATGCTTAACCTCACCCGCACCATCCACACCATCGACGCCCACACCGGCGGCGAACCCTTGCGCATCGTCGCCGCCGGCATGCCGCCGGTGCCGGGTGCGACCATCCTCGAACGGCGCGCATGGCTGAAACAGCATCGCGACGATCTGCGCCAGTTCCTGGTGAACGAGCCGCGCGGCCATGCCGACATGTACGGCGCCTACCTGCTGCCGCCGGTGACCGAACGCGCCGATTTCGGCGTGATCTTCATCCACAACGAAGGCTACAGCGACATGTGCGGGCACGGCATCATCGCGCTCGGCAAGGTTCTGGTCGAATTGAATCTGGTCGAGCGCCAGCAGCCGGAAACGCGGATTGGCTTCGACACCCCGGCCGGCTTTATCGAGGCGTGGGTGGAATGGGATGGCCGCCGTGCCGGCCGCGTGCGTTTTCACAATGTGCCGGCCTTCATCTACCGGCGCGATGTCGAAGTGGGCACGCCGTCGTTCGGCAAGGTGGTCGGCGACATCGTCTTCGGCGGCGCCTTCTACTACTACATCAACGTCGAGCAGACCGGGCTGGAAGTGAAGCCGGAACAGCTGCGCGCGCTGATCCAGCTCGGCGCCGAGACCAAGGCGGCGGTGCAGGCCAGCGTGCCGATCCGGCATCCGCTGGAGCCGGGGCTGGACCAGCTGTACGGCACCATCATCGACGGCGCGCCGAATGCCGCCGGCGCCGACCAGGCCAACGTCTGCATTTTCGCCGACCGCGAGGTGGATCGTTCGCCGACCGGCACCGGCACTTCCGGCCGCGCCGCGCAGCTGTACCTGCGCGGCCGGCTGGCGCTGGACCAGCCGTTCATCAACGACAGCATCGTCGGCAGCCGCTTCACGGTGCGGGTGACGGCGCCGGCCAAGGTGGGCGAGTTCGACGCCGCACACACCGAGGTGTCCGGCTTTGCCCACATCATGGGCATGAACCAGTGGCTGCTGGAAGAAACCGATCCGTTCCCGACCGGTTTCTTTTTACGCTAGGGCCGATGCGACGCTGCCGCGCGGTTGGGCGGACGCCGGCCACAGCTGCCCATTCCGATTTCCCGGCGTAACCTAAAGTCACAGTCCGCCGTCCCTGATCGGTGGATAATCGAGGCAGGGCGCGCGTGGCATTGGGCGCGTCCTCCAGACCTCAAGTCTTTTTATCGGAAACTGCAATGCCCGACCATCCGCCCCCATTTTCCGCTGCCGGCAACACCGGCGCCTGCGAACGGTTTTTGCAAGGGATCGATGCCGACAGCGATTTGCCGGCGCTAGGCAGCGCGGTCGCGCGCGTCGTGCAGCTGGCGTCGTCGGACAATGAAGCGGTCCACAACCTGACCTATTTCGTGCTGTCCGACGTATCGCTGACGCAAAAGATCCTGCGCCTGGCGAATACTTCGGTGTATCGCACGGTGACCGGCGGCAAGCCGGTCACGACCGTCTCGCGCGCGATCTTCCTGCTCGGCTTCGACACCATCAAGACCACCGCGCTGGCGCTGCTGCTGGTGGAAGGATTCGCCAGCGGCGCGCATGCCGCCAGCGTGCGCGCGGAACTGGCGCAGGCGCTGTACGCCAGCGTCATCGGCCGGGAAGTGGCGCGCCGCAGCCCGTACCAGAATTCGGAAGAAGCGGCGATCGCCGCGCTGTTCAAGAACCTCGGGCGGCTGCTGGTGGCGGCGCACGCGCACGACCTGTACCAGGCGATCGCGGCGCTGGTCGAGGCCGGCGACCACAGCGAGGCGCAGGCCGCCCAGGAAGTGCTGGGCTGCCGGCTGGAACCGCTGGCGGAAACCGTGCTGCGCGCCTGGGATATGCCCGACAGCATCG
>JBATWJ010000396.1:0-2980 GCA_049672545.1 Burkholderiaceae bacterium | reverse complement strand
ACGGTGCCGACCGCGCGCGAGCAGGGCTACGACGTGGTCTGGCCGATCGTTCGCGGCGTCTACATGGGGCCGGGCGTGGCCGACGCCGCATACCGCGACTGGGTCGAGCGTTTCGATCGCGCGCTGGCGACACCGGAATTCGACCGCCTGCGTGCCGCCCACGGCCTGTATCCATTCGCGCTGACGGGCGCGGCGCTGGCCGAGTACGTGAACAAAACCGTCGACGCCTACGGCCGGCTGTCGCGGGAATGGGATTTGATTCGCTAGGCTGTACAACCACGGAGACCACATCATGATGACACGCACTTTATGTTCCGCCGTGCTCGGCACGCTGCTGGCCGGCGCCGCCGGCGCCCTGTTCGCGCAGGCGCCGGCCGGCTATCCGGCCGACTACGCCAAGATCGTCGATGGCGCCAAGAAGGAGGGCAAGCTGGTGATCTACAGCGCCACCGACTCGAAGGCGGCCGAACCGCTGATCCGCGATTTCAACGCGCTGTACCCGGGCGTCAAGGTCGAATACAACGACATGAACACGACCGAGGTCTACAACCGCTACATCTCCGAGGTCGCCGCCGGCGGCGCCACCGCCGACGTGCTGTGGTCGTCGGCAATGGATCTGCAGGTCAAGCTGGTGACGGACGGCTACGGCATGACCTATCGCAGCGTGGAAGCGGCGGCGCTGCCGGCCTGGGCCAACTGGAAGGACGCGGCCTACGGCACCACCTTCGAGCCGGCGGTGTTCGTCTACAACAAGCGGCTGGTGCCGGCCGACGAAGTGCCGGCCACCCATGCCGATTTCGCCAAGCTGATTTCGACCAAGCTGGACAAGTACAAGAACAAGGTCACCACCTACGACGTCGAGAAATCCGGCGTCGGCTTCATGTTCATCACCCAGGACCTGCGCGAGAATCCGCAGTTCTGGGATTTCGCCAAGGCGCTCGGCAATGCGGCGCTGCGGGTGCAGTCGTCGACCGGCACCATGCTGGAGCGGATTTCCTCCGGCGAGAATCTGATCGGCTTCAACATCATCGGCTCCTACGCACAGGTGCGGGCGCAGAAGGATGCGTCGATCGGCGTCGCCTTTCCGAAGGATTACACGGTGGTGATGTCGCGCGTGATGTTCATCAGCAAGACGGCGAAGAACCCGAATGCCGCCAAGCTGTGGCTCGACTACACGCTGTCCAAGCGCGGGCAAACCGTGATTGCCAACGAATCGCAGCTGTACTCGATGCGCCCGGACGTCAGCGGCGCCACCACCGCGGCCGAACTGACCGCACAGCTCGGCGACCACCTGAAGCCGCTGGCAGTCAGCCCGGCGCTGCTGGAGTACCTCGACCAGAGCAAGCGCCTCGCCTTCCTGAAGCAGTGGAAGGAAACCGCCGGCAAGAAGTAGGCCCGGACGGCGCCGCCCCGGCCGATGGCGGCGGCGCCGGCTCCCCTGTTCGAACCCAGGATTTCGCGCATGCATATTCCGACCCTGCACGGCCGGCCCGCCCGCCTCGACTGGCCGCGCGGCCTGGTGGTGGCGCTGACGGCGCTGGCGATCTTTGTACCGCTGCTGCTGATCGTCTACCAGAGCTTCCTGTCGGCGCCGTTCTTCATGCCGGCCAGAAGCCTCAGCCTGGAGCCGTACCGCTTCATCTTCGACGATCCGGATTTCCGCCAGGCCTTCGTCAACGGCTTCCTCCTGGCCGGCGGCCTGGCGGCGATCGCGGTGCCGCTCGGCGGCATGCTGGCATTCCTGATGATGCGCACCGACCTGCCCGGCCGCAGCTGGATCGCGCCGCTGCTGCTGGTGCCGGTATTCGTGTCGCCGATGGTGATCGGCTTCGGCTACGTGGTGTCGATGGGACCGGCCGGCTTCTACACGTTATGGGTCAAGCAGTTGCTGGGCCTGCTCGGGCTGGATATCGAGCCGTGGAACATCTACGCCTTTTCCAGCATCGTCGTGATCGCCGGCCTGACCCATGTGCCGCACGTCTACCTGTACGCATCGGCGGCCCTGAAAAGCCTCGGCTCCGACGTCGAGGAAGCGGCGCGCGTGGCCGGCGCCACGCCGCTGCAGGTGATGATGAACGTCTCGCTGCCGATGATCATGCCGGCCCTGGCCTATTCCGGCGTGCTGGTGTTCTTCCTCGGCTTCGAAGTGTTCGGCCTGGTGCTGGTGCTGGGCGATCCGGAAGGCCACCTGGTACTGACCACCTACCTGTACAAGCTGACCAACAAGCTGGGGACGCCGTCCTACCACCTGATGGCGGCGGTCGCGGTATGCCTGGTGGCGGTCACGATGCCGCTGGTCATGCTGCAGCGCTGGCTGCTGCGCTCGGCCAACAAGTACGTGGCGATCAAGGGCAAGGGCGCGCGCCAGAAACCGCTGCCGCTGGGACGCTGGAAATGGGTCGCGTTCGGCCTGATCGCCGCCTGGCTGCTGTTCACGATCCTGGTGCCGATCTCGGGCATCGCGCTGCGCGCCTTCGTCTCCAACTGGGGCGAGGGCGTGCGGCTGGCGGAAGTCCTGACGCTGGTCCACTTCACCGACATCTGGCAGCAGCCGTCGCTGATGCGCGGCATCGTCAACACGGTGCTGATCGGCGTCATCGGCGGCGCGCTGGCGGTGCTCTGCTACGGCGCGATCGCGCTGGCGATGCACCGCAAGCAGGACGGCATCACCCGCTTTCTCGACTACAGCGTGCTGGTGCCGCGGGCGGTGCCGGGCCTCTTGGCCGGCCTGTCGTTCCTGTGGGTGTTCCTGTTCGTGCCGACCGCGCTCGACAGCCTGCTGAAATGGTTCGACAACGACGTGGCGCGCTGGCTGTCGGAACATCTGATCCCGCAGTTGCGGGCGCTGCGTTCGACCATCTTCTCGGTCTGGCTGGCGTACTCGGTGGTGTGGCTGGCCTATGGCATGCGCCTGATCACGACCGCGCTGCTGCAGGTCGGGCCGGAGCTGGAGGAAGCGGCGCGCGCCACCGGCGCCCGC
>JBATWJ010000395.1:0-2408 GCA_049672545.1 Burkholderiaceae bacterium | reverse complement strand
AACCTGGCGCGCGGCGGCATCGTCGACGACGCCGCGCTGATCGCGGCGCTACGCGCCGGCACCATCGCCGCCGCCGGGCTCGACGTGTTCGAGAACGAGCCGGCGCTGCATCCGGGTTTCCTGACGCTGTCCAACGTGGTGCTGACGCCGCACATCGCCAGCGCTTCCGAACCGACCCGCCGGGCGATGGTGGAATGCGCAATCGCCAACCTGACCGCCGCGCTGGCCGGCCGCATGCCGCCCAACCTGCTCAACCCCGAAGCCCTGCGAGGAGCCTGACATGCCCGACATTTCGATCAGCCAGGCGCACAAGCTGTCGCAGAAGAAGGCGCGGGCGGCCGCCCAGAAGGTGGCCGATCAGCTGGCCGCCGAATACGACTTGGTGTCCGAATGGGAGGGCAACGTGCTGTCCTTCAAGCGCAGCGGCGTGTACGGCACGCTGGCGCTGCACGACAAGGAGGCACGGCTCGACATCACGCTCGGCTTCCTGCTGAAGGCGTTCGCGCCGCGGATTTCGGCGCAGGTCGAAAAGAACATGCAAAAGGTGTTCTCCGGCAAGTCCTGAATGCCGGCGGCGCGCGCCGTTTTCCGCCGCGCAAGCAAACGCGCCGGCTAATCCACCAAAGCCTGATGCCCGACAAGAAAACCGGCGCCGCCTGCGGCCGGATGCCGCTTCGGCGTCCGATAATGGTCCTGTTGATGACGCTCGGGAGCATGCCATGACGCCGGAAGAAATCGTCGCCGAAATTAGCCGCACCAACCGCACCATCCTGTACGTCCAGAAGGATTCTGAGCCGCTGACGCGCGAGCAGGTGCTGTCGCTGATGGATGCCGCCGCGATGCGCGGCTTTCGCTTCGGCAGCAACGTCGCGCTGTCGATGCTGCAGGGCGAGCTGGTGGTGCGGCTGACGCGCCTGACCGGCGGCGCCGAATCCGCCGCCGGCATGTCCGTGCGGCGAATCTAGCGGAGTGCGCGGGCGCCGGGAGCGCCCGTTTTTTTCCGCGGCGCGCTGCAGTACGGGTTCGGATTTGCGGCAAAATGGCGGAGTGATTCCGTCATGGGCATGACCAGCATGAGCCTTTCGTACCAGCAGTACCAGAAGCGCCTGTTTCCCTATACCCGCTGCGCCGACCAGGATTGTCCGCAGCCGGCGCACCACCCGGTGGTGGTGGTCGGCGCCGGCCCGGTCGGCATGACCATCGCCATCGACCTCGCCGGCCAGGGCGTGCCGGTGCTGCTGCTGGACGACGACGACACGCTGTCGTCCGGCTCGCGCGCGATCTGCTTCGCCAAGCGCACGCTGGACATCTGGGACCGGCTCGGCTGCGGCCAGGTCATGGTCGACAAGGGCGTCAGCTGGAACGTCGGCAAGGTGTTTTTCCGCGACCAGCCGGTGTACAGCTTCGACCTGCTGCCGGAAGCCGGCCATCGCCGCCCCGCCTTCATCAACCTGCAGCAGTACTACGCCGAGGATTTCCTGTACCAGCGGCTGTGCGAATGTCCCGGCATCGAGCTGCGCTGGAAGAACAAGGTGGTCGGCGTCAGCCAGGACGGTGAGGGCGTCGAGCTGACGGTGGAGACGCCGGACGGCCCCTACCGCGTCCGCTGCGACTGGCTGGTGGCCGCCGACGGTTCGCGCAGCCCGCTGCGCGCGCAGCTGGGGCTGGAAGCCCACGGCCGCGTATTCAGGGACCGCTTCCTGATCGCCGACGTGCGGATGAAGGCCGAATTCCCGACCGAGCGCTGGTTCTGGTTCGATCCGCCTTTCCATCCGAACCAGTCGGTGCTGCTGCACCGGCAGCCGGACAACGTCTGGCGCATCGATTTCCAGCTCGGCTGGGATGCCGACCCGGTCGTCGAGAAGCAGCCGGAAAACGTGATTCCGCGCGTCGCGGCGCTGCTCGGGCCGGATGCCGAATTCGAGCTGGAATGGGTCAGCGTCTATACCTTCGCCTGCGCGCGGATCGACAAGTTCCGCCACGGCCGCGTGCTGTTCGTCGGCGACTGCGCGCACGGCGTGTCGCCGTTCGGCGCGCGCGGCGCCAACAGCGGCGTGCAGGATGCCGACAACCTGGCGTGGAAGCTGAAGCTGGTGCTGGACGGCCGGGCACCCGAGCGGCTGCTCGACACCTATTGCAGCGAGCGCGAATTCGCCGCCGACGAAAACATCCGCCATTCGACCCGCTCGACCGACTTCATCACGCCTAAAAGCGCGGTCAGCCGGGTGTTCCGCGATGCCGTGCTGATGCTGGCGCGGCACCATCCGTTCGCGCGCCGGCTGGTCAACAGCGGCCGCCTGTCGACACCCAGCACCTATGCCGATTCGCCGCTGAACAGCGCCGACGCCGACGACTTCGCCGGGCCGATGGTGCCGGGCGCGGCGGCGGCCGATGCACCGGTGCGGGTG
>JBATWJ010000394.1:0-3615 GCA_049672545.1 Burkholderiaceae bacterium | reverse complement strand
GTCCGCGCGCGGCAATGCGTGAGCGGTGCCGGCGCCGGTCATTTGGCGCTATGCAGCTGCATCATCGCCGCCTCGAACTGGCCGGCGCACAGCAGCGGCACGACTTCCAGGCTGCGCGCGATTGCATCGTTGATCAGCGTCTGCTCCTCCTTGCGCGGCCGGTGCAGCACGTAGTCGACCACCGCCTGCGGCAGTCCGAGCGCGCGCGGGTGGCCGATGCCCAGCCGCAGCCGCCAGTAATCCTGGGTGCCGAGCGCGGCGCTGATGTCCTTCAGGCCGTTGTGGCCGCCGGACGAACCGCCTTTCTTGATCTTGGCGGCACCCGGCGGCAGGTCGAGCTCGTCGTGCACCACCAGGATTTCGTCGGCGGCGATCTTGTAGAAGCGCGCCAGCGCGCCGACCGACTGGCCGGAGCGGTTCATGAAGGTTTGCGGCTCCAGCAACCAGACTTCCTGTCCGCCGATCGAGGTCTTGCGGACCAGCGCGTTGAAGCGCGCTTCGCGCGCCAGCGGCGCGCCGGCCAGGTTGTCGACCAGCCAGAAGCCGGCGTTGTGCCGGGTCTGTTCGTATTCCGGGCCGGGATTGCCGAGGCCGGCGATGAGGCGGATGGACATGGATGTCGGAAAAGGAAAATGCCGATTATCGGGGACGGGCGGCGCCGGCGTCCAACGCCTGCGCCGCCGCCTTGAGTCTTGATTATACCCATGCGGGTATTTTGAAAACTGCGCGTATTTTCTGCGGGATAAGCCATTTTATTGGCATACTCCCCATTTCAATGAAAAAGCCCGCTGACTCGGCAGCGGGCTTCTGGTTGCGCGGATGCGGCACGGGCCGCGGCCGGCTTACTTCTTTTCGGCTTCGGCCGCGGCGGCAGCCGCCTCGGCGTCGGCTTCCACCTTGCCGGCCGGGATCGAGGCGGTGGCGACCGTCTGATCGTCTTCACCGGCGCGCACCACGGCGGTCACGCCGGCCGGCAGCGTCAGCGCCGACAGGTGAATCGTGTTGCCGATTTCCATGTTGCCCAGATCGACCTCGATGAATTCCGGCAGATCCTTCGGCAGGCACGACACTTCGACGTCGACCAGCACGTGGTTGATGATGCCGCCCGACAGCTTGACCGCCGGCGAGGCATCCGCGTTGACGAAGCGCAGCGGCACCTTGACCGTGATCTTCTGGCTGGCGTCGATGCGCTGGAAGTCGACGTGCAGCACCAGCTGCTTGTACGCGTGCATCTGGAAGTCGCGCAGCAGCACCTGTTCGGTCTTGCCTTCGATTTCGAGGTCGAGGATCGACGAGTGGATCACGTCCTTCTTCAGCGCGTGATACAGCGCGTTGTGGTCGAGCGCGATCGTGACCGGATCGGTCGTGCCACCGTAGACGATGCCCGGCGTCTGGCCCGCAGTGCGCAGGCGGCGGCTCGCTCCGGACCCCTGCTCCTTGCGTGGGAATGCAACGATTTTCATGTTCAAGCTCCAGTTGTGTGCGGGGCAGAGCCCCGCGATGAAAATCCCCCGCGACCAGGGGATCTAAAACCGCTCGGGTGAGCGGGTGTTCTCAAAATTTCGTGAAACGAAGCGCGGGCTTTGCTGCGGCCCGCAAACTTTAAAACTTGTCGTTCCGGCGAAAGCGGGAATGCATGCATTCCCGCCAGTGTCGTTTGTGGTTGCTCAACCAGTCTTCTGCCAGAGCTAATCTTGTCCGACATTTCTGTCTGATTTGTTGGGGACAGAGTACCGCTGCGCTCAACTCTGTCCCGCAATTCTCAAAACTTGTTGGGGACAGAGTAATTCGCCGCGCTGCGGCGGCTCACAAACTCTGTCCCGCAATGAATCAGTCGGCAAACAGCATCATCACCGAATCGCCCTTGCTGATCCGCTTGAAGGTCTCGGCCAGCAGCTTGGCGCAGGACAGCTGACGGATCTTGCTGCAGGCGCGCGCTTCGGCGGTCAGCGGGATGGTGTCGGTCACCACCAGTTCGTCCAGCGGCGAGCTGGCGATGCGCTCGATCGCCGGGCCGGACAGCACCGGGTGCGTACAGTAGGCGAGCACCTTCTTGGCGCCGCGTTCCTTCAGTACCTCGGCGGCCTTGGTCAGCGTGCCGGCGGTATCGACCATGTCGTCCATGATCACGCAGTTGCGGCCTTCGACCTCGCCGATCACGTTCATCACTTCCGACACGTTGGCCTTCGGCCGCCGCTTGTCGATGATCGCCAGATCGCAGTCGAGGCGCTTGGCCAGCGCGCGCGCGCGCACCACGCCGCCGACGTCGGGCGACACCACCAGCAGGTTGTCGTGGTGCTTGTTGACCAGGTCGTCGAGCAGGATCGGCGACGCGTAGATGTTGTCGACCGGGATGTCGAAGAAGCCCTGGATCTGGTCGGCGTGCAGGTCCATGATCATCACGCGGTCGACGCCGGCTTCCTGCAGCATGTTGGCCACCACCTTGGCCGAGATCGCCACACGCGCCGAGCGCGGCCGGCGGTCCTGGCGCGCGTAGCCGTAGTACGGAATCGCGGCGGTGATACGGCCGGCCGACGCGCGCTTCAAGGCGTCGACCATCAGCATGATTTCCATCAGGTTATCGTTGGTCGGCGCGCAGGTCGACTGCAGCACGAACACGTCCTTGCCGCGCACGTTCTCGTTGATCTCGACCATCACTTCGCCGTCGGAAAACTTCGACACCACCGCCTTGCCGAGCGGAATCCCGAGATGCTTGACCACTCCCGCCGCCAGTTCCGGATTGGCGTTGCCGGTAAACACCATCAGGTTTTCGATAGACATGGAGGATCCTAGGCAGGGTGGTTGAGGAAGAGGAAAGCGGGGAGGGTGGTGAACGTTCCGGGAGCTTCCCAGCCGTGTGGTGCTATGCGTGAGGTCGTCTGCTTCGTGTGCCGGGCGCCGCCCACCGTGGGGTGGGCGCCGGCGTGCATTCAATGGCAGGGGAACAAGGATTCGAACCTTGGAATGCTGGAATCAAAATCCAGTGCCTTAACCAGCTTGGCGATTCCCCTACTCAACCGCTTGCCCGGCTTGTCGCCGGACCAATTCTTCACTGCCGCGCCGGTCCGCCATCGTCCAGCAAACCGGCCAGCGGATGGCGCTGCAGCGCTTTTGCCCGCCACGCCTTCCAGCGCGGCGGCACCTGTCGCAGCACCCGCGCCGCCTCGTCTTCATCGTCGAAGGGGCAGAACACACAGGCGCCGGAACCGGTCATCCGCGCATTTCCGTTTCCGTGCGCCGACAGCCATTCGAGGGCGTCGGCGACCGCCGGAAACCTGCTGACGGCGACCGCTTGCAGGTCGTTTCTCTGGAAGCCTTCCGGGTTCCCAGAAAAGTCCGATATTCTGACGGGTTTTGAATCACGTGTCAATTCCGGCGCCCCGAAGATGGCGGCGGTCGCTACCATCACGCCGGGCTCGATGACCACGAACCAGCGCGCCGGCGTCGCCACCGGCTGCAGCGCTTCGCCGACGCCTTCGGCGAAGGCATTGGCGCCGAGCAGGAAGAACGGCACGTCGGCGCCCAGTTGCAGGCCGAGCGCCATCAGCTCGGCACGCGTGAAGCCGGTCTGCCACAGGTGGTTCAGCGCGATTAGCGTGGTGGCGGCGTCCGACG
>JBATWJ010000393.1:0-3111 GCA_049672545.1 Burkholderiaceae bacterium | reverse complement strand
GCGAAGTGCGCGGCAAGCTGTCCGAGGCCGGCATCGCTTCGTATACGCAGAAGGTGGCGACCGCGTCCGGCGAGCGCATCCGCATCCGCGTCGGCCCGTTCGCCAGCCGCGACGATGCCGAAAAGATGCGCGCCCGGCTCGGCAAGCTCGGCTTCAACGGCACGCTGGTCCCGGCGTGAGCGCGGCCGCGGCTCGGTTGGCTCGCCGGTGACGGTCTTCGATTATCTGGTGCTGTTCGTGCTGGCCTGCTCGGTGGTGATCAGCACGCTGCGCGGACTGGTCAAGGAAATCCTGTCGCTGGCCGGCTGGATCGTCGCGTTCGTGGTCGCCAATGCCTACGGCCAGCCGCTGGCGGAGCTGCTGCCGGCGATGATCCCGGGTGCCACCACGCGCCTGATCGCGGCTTTTCTGGCGCTGTTCATCGGCTGCCGCATCCTGATGGGCCTTTTGGCGATGGCGCTGGACGCGATCGTCAAGGCCAGCGGCCTGGCGCTGGCCGACCGCGGGCTGGGCGGATTGTTCGGGCTGGCGCGCGGGCTGGTGATCGTGCTGGCGGCCGTGCTGCTGTGCGGCCTGACCGCGATTCCGCAGCAGCCGTTCTGGCGCGATGCGCTGCTGGCGCCGCTGGCGGAGACCGCGGCGCACACCGTCAAGCCGTATCTGCCGGGGGAGTTTTCGCGCCATCTGCAGTTTTGAACCGTCATTCGTCTTTTCTTTCAGGAGTCCACCATGTGTGGCATCGTCGGCGTCTTTTCCCACCAACCGGTCAACCAGCTGATCTATGACGCGCTGCTGCTGTTGCAGCACCGCGGCCAGGATGCGGCCGGCATCGCCACCTGCAACGGCAACGGCTTTTCGATGCACAAGGCCAACGGCCTGGTGCGCGACGTGTTCCGCACCCGCAACATGCGCGCGCTGCCCGGCAATTCCGGCATCGGCCAGGTGCGCTATCCGACCGCCGGTTCGGACAGCGCCGAAGAGGCGCAGCCGTTCTACGTCAACGCGCCGTTCGGCATCATCCTCGCGCACAACGGCAACCTGACCAACTGGGAACAGCTGAAGATCGAGATGTTCAGGAACGATCGCCGCCACATCAACACCGATTCCGACACCGAGGTGCTGCTGAACGTGCTGGCGCACGAGATCCAGCAGGCCACCAGCGGCGATTCGCTGGAGCCGGCCACGCTGTTCCAGGCGGTGGCGGCGCTGCATCGGCGCGTGCGCGGCTCCTACGCGGTGGTGGCGCAGATCGCCGGCTACGGCATGCTGGCGTTCCGCGACCCGTACGGCATCCGGCCGCTGTGCATCGGCTTCAACGACACCGAGGGCGGCGTCGAATACATGGTGGCGAGCGAGTCGGTGGCACTGGACGGCCAGGGCTTCCGCTTCCTGCGCGACGTGCTGCCGGGCGAGGCGATCTTCATCGATACCGACGGCAAGCTGTACCACCAGCAGTGCGCCGACAACCCGACGCTGAATCCGTGCGCGTTCGAATACGTCTACCTGGCGCGCCCGGATTCGATCATCGACGGCGCCTCGGTGTACGCGACGCGGCTGAAGATGGGCGAATACCTGGCCGACAAGATCCGGCGCGAGCTGTCCACCGGCGACATCGACGTCGTCATGCCGATCCCCGATTCGTCGCGGCCGGCGGCGCTGGAGCTGGCGCACAAGCTGAACCTGGAATACCGTGAAGGCTTCATCAAGAACCGCTACATCGGCCGTACCTTCATCATGCCGGGGCAGGCGCAGCGCCGCAAATCGGTGCGCCAGAAGCTGAACGCGATCGGGCTCGAGTTCAAGGGCAAGAACGTGCTGCTGGTCGACGATTCGATCGTGCGCGGCACCACCAGCCGCGAGATCGTGCAGATGGCGCGCGAAGCCGGCGCCAACAAGGTGTTCTTCGCGTCGGCGGCGCCGCCGGTGGTGTTCCCGAACGTGTACGGCATCGACATGCCGACCAGAAGCGAACTGATCGCGCATGGCCGCAGCACCGACGAAGTGTGTCGCGAGATCACCGCCGACGCGCTGGTCTACCAGGATCTCGACGCGCTGAAGCGATCGATTTCCGACGTCAACCCGGCGCTGAAGAACTTCGAGGCGTCCTGCTTCGACGGCCATTACATCACCGGCGACATTACGCCGGCCTACCTGGACCGCATCGAATCGGCGCGCAACAACCCGAAGCCGGCTGCTTCCGACGACGCCGTGCGCTCGCAACTGAACCTGAACCTGGCCCAGGTCGACTGATCCCATCCAAACCGTTTTCGCGGCCCGTCCGCTCCACCCGATGAACACGCCCAAGTCCTACGGCTTTACCACCACCATCCTGCACAGCGACCGCCAGAAGGGCATCGAGCACGGTTCGGTGCACAAGCCGATGCACAGCTCGGTCACCTTCGGCTACCGGGACGCGCGCGAGCTGGCGGCGGTGTTCCAGGGCCGGCAGCCCGGCTACCGTTACGGCCGCCAGGGCAATCCGACGGTGTCGGCGCTGGAAGACAAGATCACCAAGATGGAAGGCGGGCTGGCCACCATCTGCTTTGCCACCGGCATGGCGGCGATCGGCGCGGTGGCGCAGGCGCTGTTGCGTGCCGGCGACCACGTGGTGTCGTCGGCTTTCCTGTTCGGCAATACCAACAGCTTGTGGCAGACCGTCGCCAGCCACGGCGCCCAGGTGACGATGGTGGACGCCACCGACGTCGTCAATGTGGAAGCCGCGATCACGCCGGCCACGCGGCTGGTGTTCGTCGAAACCATCGCCAATCCGCGCACCCAGGTGGCCGACCTGGCGCGCATCGGCGCGCTGTGCCGCGCGCGCGGCATCCTGTTCGTGGTCGACAACACGATGACTTCGCCCTACCTGTTCCAGCCGAAGACGGTCGGCGCCGGGCTGGTGATCAACGCGCTCACCAAGGCTATCGGCGGCCACGGCATCGCGCTCGGCGGCGCCGTCACCGATACCGGCCTGTACGACTGGAGCGGGTACCCGAACATCTACGACAACTACAAGCGCTTCCCGTCGCAGCAGTGGGGTATCGCGCAGATCCGCGCCAAGGCGCTGCGCGACTTCGGCGCCGCGCTCGGGCCGGAGGCGGCGCACCACCTGGC
>JBATWJ010000392.1:0-2673 GCA_049672545.1 Burkholderiaceae bacterium | reverse complement strand
GCAATTGCCGCATCGCCAGCCGCTGGCCGGCTTCCCAGCGGCAGAACGGGTCGCTGTCGTGCGCCATCAGGAAGGCCAGTTCGTCGTCGCTGTAGTCGAAATCGAGGATCACCGGTGCCGAGAAATTGCGCAGCAGCGATGGCACCGGCCGCTGCGGCACGCCGGCAAAGCGGAAGGTCTGGCGCGCCTCGGTCAGTTCCAGCACCAGCGTGGTCGGCGCCGCACCGTCGGCCGCGGCTCCTTCCAGCCGCAGCGGCAGATCGCGGCCGGCACCGTCCAGCAGGCCGACCGCGATCGGGATATGGAACGGCAACTTGGCCGGCTGGCCCGGCGTCGGCGGACAGCTTTGCGCCAGGGTCAGTTCGAAGCGCTGATGCTGCGCATCGTAATGGGTGGATACCGCCACGCGCGGCGTGCCGGCCTGGCTGTACCAGCGCTCGAACTGCTTCAGGTCGCGGCCGTTGGCGTCGGCCATCGCGGCGCGGAAATCGTCGCAGGTAACGGCATGGCCATCATGACGCTCGAAGTACAGGTCCATGCCGCGCCGGAAACCGTCGCGCCCGAGCAGCGTCTGAACCATCCGCACCACTTCGGCGCCCTTCTCATACACGGTGACGGTGTAGAAATTATTGATCTCGGCATAGGAGTCGGGCCGCACCGGGTGCGCCATCGGTCCGGCGTCTTCCGGGAACTGCGCCTGCCGCAGCACGCGCACGTCGTCGATGCGTTTGACCGCGCGGCCGGATTCGCCGCCGGCCATGTCGGCGGAAAATTCCTGGTCGCGGAACACCGTCAGGCCTTCCTTCAGCGACAGCTGGAACCAGTCGCGGCAGGTGACGCGATTGCCGGTCCAGTTGTGGAAATATTCATGGCCGACCACCGATTCGATGCCGGCGTAGTCGGCGTCGGTGGCGATCCTCGGGTTGGCCAGCACGTACTTGGTGTTGAAGATGTTCAGGCCCTTGTTTTCCATCGCCCCCATGTTGAAGTCGCCGACGGCGACGATCATGAAGCGGTCCAGATCCAGCTCCAGCCCGAAGCGCTCTTCGTCCCAGCGGATGCTGTTCTTCAGCGAATCCATCGCGTGCTGGGTCTTGTCCAGGTTGCCCTCTTCGACCCACACCTGCAGCAGCACTTCGCGCCCGGATTGCAGGCGGAATCGTTCTTCCTGGCACACCAGGTCGCCGGCCACCAGCGCGAACAAATAGGACGGTTTCTTGAACGGGTCTTCCCACTTGGCGTAGTGACGGCCATCGCCCAGGTCGCCCTGCTCGACCAAGTTGCCGTTGGACAGCAGCACCGGATATTTCTTCCTGTCGGCGCGCAGCATCACCGTGTATTTCGCCATCACGTCCGGGCGGTCCGGGAAATAGGTGATCTTGCGGAAGCCCTCGGCTTCGCACTGGGTAAAGAAGTTGCCGTTGGATACGTACAGCCCCATCAGCGAGGAATTCCGGTCGGGATGGGTGACGGTTTCGATGTCCAGCGTCAGCTGCGCCGGTGCGTTGGCGATCTGCAGCGCGCCGCCGTCCAGCCGCCAGGCCCGCTTGGGCAGCGGCTTGCCGTTCATGCGCAGCGCCACCAGTTCCAGCGCCTCGCCGTACAGCGTCAGCGGCGCGTCGGCGCTAGCAGCCGGATTGCGGCGCAGCGTCAGGCGGCTGGCGACGCGGGTGGCGACCGGGTCGAGGTCGAAACCCAGTTCGACCGTGTCCACCAGGTAGGCGGGCGCGGCATAGTCCTTGCGATGGATGAGGGTGGGAGTGTCGGTACGCATGGGATCGGCCAAAGCGGAAGATAATGACGATATGGGGCAAACGCCGATTTTACCAACCAACCGGCGGCCGGGCCGCCCCTGCGCCGGCGCCCGGTTTGCGGAGGATGCGATGCGTCGCTGGATGCTGCCGCTGTTTGCCGCCGTCCTGCTGCTGGGCGGCTGCGCGACCACGATTCAGAACGAGGTGACCGCGTTCAACGACTGGCCGCAGGACCTGCCGGACAAGTCGTTCGCGTTCGCGCCCGGAGCGGCGCAGGACAACGACCTCGAATACCGGCGTTACCAGGAACTGGTGCGCGCGCAACTGCTGCGGCTGGGCTTTACCGACGCCGCCGGCAAGGCACCGCGGCTGAAGGTGGCGCTCGACTACGGCATCGACAGCCGCGACGTGCGCACCATCGAGCCGGTGGTGATCGATCCGTACTGGTTCGGGCCGCCGCCGTTCTACGGCCCATACTGGCGCCGCTTCGGCTATTACGGGCCGTTCTACGATCCGTTCTGGTACCAGCCGGTGGTGCAGCAGCGCGAGACCAGCTACCGCGTCTACACGCGCCGGCTCGACATCACCATCACCCGTGCCGCCGACGGCCGCCAGCTGTACCAGGTGCGGGTCAGAAGCGAGGGCCGGATCGGCTCGCTGCCGGCGGTGATGCCGGCGATGATCCGCGCCGCCTTCGCCGATTTCCCGGGGCCGAACGGCGTACCGCGCCAGATCGAATTGAAGCTGGATCCGGTGGACGCTGATAAATAAAGGGAGTATGTAGTTTTATCCCAGGAAAGGCGCCCAGCATGGCGATACCGTACTGGGAGTATGGGAAACCTAACGGCGCTGCGCGTCGGACCGCAGGTACAGCGTGTGCGAAGCGCGTGCCGCCTGCGTGTAGATGGTCGGCAGCGTG
>JBATWJ010000391.1:0-3628 GCA_049672545.1 Burkholderiaceae bacterium | reverse complement strand
CCACAGCAGAGATCGATCGCCATTGCCTGCCCGACGCCGCCGGTGAGCAATTGCTGCGGACCGCGATGACGCGCCTGAACTGGTCGGCGCGCGCTTACCACCGCGTGCTAAAGGTGGCGCGCACCATCGCCGACCTGGCCGGCGCCGACGCCATCGGCGCGCCCCACGTGGCGGAAGCGATCCAGTACCGGCGCGCGCTGCGCGAGCAATGATGCCGGCGGCGGATTAGTACCGATCCTCGGGACAAGGCGCGGTCAGCCGTAGCATCATGCGATTTCGCCGCCTGGCCTTCACGCCTGAAAAATCTGATGTAGCGTGAGGACTTCCGCCTGGCGCCGTTCGGCTTTCACCTCTTTCCTTCACTCGGGGAGCACGCCATGGATTCCAGCACAGTCATTCAGCCGCAGACCGTCCCGACGACCATGCCGCCAACGCCGGACAGCGATCCGGCGCGCATGCGCGCGGTGTTCGACGGCCAGCAGGCCACCGCGCTGCGCTGGCGCGAATCGACCGCCGCCGAGCGCATCGCCCGCATCAAGAAGCTGCGTGGCGCCATGCTGGCGCAGCGCGAAGCGTTTTACGACGCCTTCATGCGCGACTATCGCAAGTCGCCGTCGGAAGTGGAGGCGACCGAGCTGCTGCCGGTGATGGACGAGATGCGGCATGCGATCGGGCGCGTGGCGCGCTGGATGAAGCCGCGCCGCGTGTGGCCGACCTCGACCATGCTCGGCACCTTCGGCTCGGTGCAGTACCAGCCGCGCGGCCGCGTGCTGATCGTGGCACCGTGGAACTATCCGCTCAGCCTGTGCTTCGGCCCGCTGGTGTCGGCGCTGGCGGCCGGCAATACCGTAATCATCAAGCCGTCGGAGATGACGCCGGCGGTGTCGGCGCTGATGAGCCGCATCATCGCCGACGTCTTTGCGCCGTCCGAAGTGGCGCTGTTCGAAGGCGGGCTGGCGACGTCAACGGCACTGCTGGAGCTGCCGTTCGACCACATCTTCTTCACCGGTTCGCCGGCGGTCGGCAAGCTGGTGATGGCGGCGGCCGCGCGCCACCTGTCCTCGGTCACGCTGGAGCTGGGCGGCAAATCGCCGACCATCGTCACGCCGTCGGCCGACCTGAAACTGGCCGCGCAGACCCTGATGTGGGGCAAATTCCTGAATGCCGGCCAAACCTGCATCGCGCCCGACTACGTGTACGTACACGAGTCGGTCAAGGACGCCTTCGTCGCCGAATGCCGGCGCGCGCTGCAGGCTTACTACGGCAGCGCCGAACACTGGAAGCGCACGCCGGACCTGACCCGCATCGTCAACCGCCGCCACACCGAGCGCATCGCCGGCCTGTTGGCCGACGCGCTCGCGCAGGGTGCCGTCGCGCACACCGGCGGCGAGGTCGCGCTCGACCAGTGCTACGTGACGCCGACGCTGCTGGAGCGCGTGCCGCTCGACGCCGGCGTGATGCAGGAAGAAATCTTCGGCCCGCTGCTGCCGATACTCGGCTATGCCGAACTGGAACCGGTGATCGCCGCGATCAACGCCCGGCCGAAGCCGCTGGCACTGTACATCTTCGGCCGCGAGCGCGCCGAGATCCGCCGCGTGCTGGCGCAGACCAGTTCCGGCGGCGCCTGCGTCAATCATTGCGTGATGCACTTCGCCCACGGCAACCTGCCGTTCGGCGGCGTAAACAACTCCGGTATCGGCAATGCCCACGGCCATTACGGCTTCAAGGCGTTCTCGCACGAACGGGCGGTGCTGCGCTCCTCAAAGCTGATGGCCGTCAAGCTGTTCTTCCCGCCCTTCACGGCCGGCCGCACATGGCTGATCCGCAAGGTGGTCGACCTGTTGCGGTTGCCGATGCCGTGATGCAATGACCGCGGCCGGCGACAGCGGCCATCGATGCTGACGCAGCGCAAGCGCCGGAACCGTTGCACGGTCCGGCGATCCCAGCTTTGGTCGTCTCTTTATCCAGGAGAACCCATGAAAAAGCTGCTTGCGCTGGCCGCGATCGCACTGCTGTCGACTGCCGCCGCGGCCGACCAAGTGTATACCGGCATCGGCACGACCGGTCTGAAGCTCGGATATGCGCATGCGTTCGGCGAGCGCTTCGGCATTCGCGGCGAATACAACGGCTTGAGCTATTCGCGCGATTTCAGTACGTCGGACGCCGATTATTCGGGCAAGCTGAAATTCAGCAGCCTGGGCGCCTATCTGGACTACTTCCCGTTCGATAGCGGTTTTCGCCTGTCCGGCGGCGCGCTGATCGGCAACAACCGGATCACTGCCGACGGCCGGCCCAGCAACGGCGTCTACACCATCAACGGGCAACAATACAGCGCCGCCGGCGAATCGGTTTCGGCATCCGGCGACTGGCCCACCGTCCAGCCCTATCTCGGCCTCGGCTACGGCTTTTCGCCCAAGGCCAGAGGCGGTTTCGGTTTCTACGCGGATGCCGGCATCGCGTTTGGCCGCCCGGACGCGCAGCTGTCCACCTCGCCGGGTCTGCGCGCCAGCGCCGGCGCGGCCAACATCGAAGCCGAGCGCCAGCGGCTGCAGGACAAATTCGACGATCTGCGCTACTACCCGGTGATCAACATCGGCGTTTCCTACCGCTTCTGATCGGCAGCGGCTGCCGCCCGGCCGCGCCGGCCGCCATACCGATTCCTGCCCGGGACAGCCGCGGATGCGATACCATCCGCAGCTTCGCTTCCTGCCCTGTCGTCGCCCTGCGCGTGCCGTCATCCGGCGGCGTGGCACGGCGGCCCCGTTTTCCATGCTGCTTGGCTTTTCCTGCGCGCTCGCCGCCGGCCTCCTGTGGGGCCTGGTGTTCGTCGCGCCACTGATGCTGGCCGACTATCCGGGCCTGGTGCTGTCGTTCGGGCGCTACATCGCGTTCGGCCTGATCGCGCTGGTGCCGGCCTTCTTCGACCGCCGCCGCATCGCGGCGCTGTCGCGCGCCGACTGGATCATGGCGGCCAAGCTGGCGCTGGTCGGCAACCTGCTGTACTACGCGACGCTGGCCAGCGCGATCCAGCTGGCCGGCGCGCCGCTGCCGACGATGATGATCGGCACGCTGCCGGTGGTGATCGCGATCTGCTCCAACCTGGCGCCGGGGCATCCGTCCGACAGCGTCGCCTGGCGCCGGCTGGCGCCGTCGCTGGCGATCATTTTCCTCGGCCTGATGCTGGTCAACGCCAGCGAGCTCAGTGCGCTGGACGCCAGCCGTCCGCTGTCCGACTATGCGCTCGGCTGCGCCAGCGCGCTGCTGGCGCTGGCGGCCTGGACCTGGTATCCGATCATGAACGCGCGCCACATGAAGGCCAACCCGCAACTCCGCTCGTCGACCTGGGCCACCGCGCAAGGACTGGCGACGCTGCCGCTGGCGGTCGCCGGCTTCGCCGTCTATGGCGTCTATTGCGCCGCCAGCGGCAACGACCACGCCTTTCCGCTCGGGCCGCGGCCGGCGTATTTCATCGGCCTGATGCTGACGATCGGCCTGCTGGCGTCGTGGCTCGGCACGCTGTTGTGGAACCGCGCCAGCCAGAGCCTGCCGACCACGCTGGCCGGTCAGCTGATCGTGTTCGAGACGCTGGCGGCGCTGCTGTACGCCTTCCTGTGGCGCGGCGCACCGC